>NZ_JBSGDP010000039.1:0-56705 GCF_053602435.1 Nocardia sp. NPDC004415 | reverse complement strand
AACTCGTCATCTACGATCCAGGGTGCTGCCACGACGAAACATCCTGCACGACAGCGGGTCTCACCGCTACATGACCGAACCCGTTAGGGGATCTAAGTAGGCTCGCCTACTTACAGCGAGAACGCGTCAAAGTGAGAAACACCGTGCTGGATCATCCTGTCGAGCAGGCAATGGTCCGCCAGCGTCGGCAGTGCCGACTCGTCGAGTTCAGCCACAGCGGCGACCTCGGTCCAGCGAACCACGTCCGCCCATAGCCACAATCCACCGGAAGCCAGCGTGACGGGAGCGGGAAACGGCCGCGCGCTATGCCTCTCACCACGAACCCAGTTGCCGACAGCCTGCCTCGACATATCCAACCGGTCGGCAATATCCTGCCTGGAAACAAGATCCTGATAGGTGCGCGACGGCGCCAAGCCGACCGCCGCGAGCGCCTTCGCCGCGAGCAGGCCGGCCTCGATCGCTGTCTCAGCGTCAACCAGGGTGGTTGCCACCGTCAAACCAAGCGCTCCGCTGATCGTGGTGCCCGGCAGCGCTTCCATCGCCTGATCGATGCGGGAATCGTCAGCCTCGACTGTCTCGATCACAAACGCGATCTCGAACTCATGAACAGTCATGCCAATATGATGCCTTCCGCCAGGCCTGTTGTCAATTGACAACAGGCCTGCCACGCCATTAGTCGGCACGGTCTTTTAGCAGCTCAGCGATGGTTTTCTCCAACCCTTGGCAGCAGCGATCGAGGACTCGCGCTTGACTCTTTCCATCCCCTTTCGGCGTGTGGTCGAACCTCGCGAACGGCGCCGGGGGCGGAGCCCATCGAAAACCAGGGTCCGGTGGCCATAGCCCGTATCCGTGTCCTTGCTTGCGCACTCTCCACCCCTTCTTCAGCCACTTCTCGACTGTCTCTGGGACCTCCTTGGTCCCCTTGTACGCAGCACGTACTTCGGCCAGACTCGACTCTTCCCAGGATCCCTGGTTACCCACTATGGCTCGCGCCTTCCCGTGGTCGGACAGCTGATGCCCGGCCCGAAGCCAGCGGCAGATTCGAGCGACGATCCTAGCGACCTCAGCCGCAGAACCGTTGCGTCGCAGGCTGATCCTGCGTACACAGTCGGGCCGGAGAACCTGTCGGTCCCGGACGCACGCCAGGAACCGAGATCACCGCGCTGATTCCTCGCCGCTTCGCGCGTAGTGCGGCGCCAGCGCCTCCATCTGGTCGATCACCAACCGGATCGCCTCCGGCTGCTTGTCCGGCGGGTACCGGTATTTGATGAGGAGTCGTTTGATGGTCGAGCGCAGTTTGGCTTTCACGTCGTCGCGCACAGTCCAGTCGGTCTTGGTGTCGCGGCGCATCACAGCGACCAGTTCGCGGGCGATCTGGCCGAGTACTTCCTGACCCATCTGGTGCACGGCGGACTCGTTCTCGCAGACCGCGTCATAGAAGGCGAGTTCGTCGTCGGACAGGCGAGGGGTGAACGCCTTGCCTCGGTCTCGTTCGGCGGCGGCCTCGCGGGCCAAGGCGACCAGTTCGGCGATCACTTCGGCCGAGGTGAGCTGCTGGTTGGTGTATTTGTTCATCAGGGTGCGGATGCGTTCGGAGAAGGCGCGCTGGCGGACCAGGTTGTGACTGGTACTGCGCCGCACTTCCTCGGTGAGCACCGCGCGCAGGGCTTCGATGGCCAGGTGCGGGTTCTCGGCTTCGCGGGCCTTGGCCTCGAACTCCGGGGTGAGGTCGGTGAGCGCCGGTTTGGGTAGTCCGGCGGCAGCGTAGATGTCGATGATCTCGCCCGACGCCGTGGTGTCGGCGACGAGATTCTCCAGCAGGCGGGTGATCTCGGCGGGCACCGGACGGCCCTCGGCTTCGCGCGTGGCGGCGTCGTACTTCGCCATCCACACGCGGACCTCTTCGTAGAACCTGACCGCCAGGCGCACCTCGGCCCCCGCCACCAGCGATGACCCGGAGCTCACCGCCCAGTTGCGGCTCAGCTGATTGGCCAGCGCCCGGAATCGGGTCACCAGTTTGTCGCCCTCGGCCGCCACCTGGTTTCCGGCGGTGTGCGGCGAGCGCAGGTATTCGGCGAGTCCGGTCGCGGCGATCACCCAATCACGTTGTCCACCTTTGAGTTTCGATCGCCACGGATAGCCTTCGACCAGCCGGTCCAGCAGGGCCAGCACCTGGAGCACCAGCTCGGCGATCTCGTCGGCGTTCTGCCCGACAGGTTTGCGCTCGCGGTCGGTCGCGGTGTACTCGTCCAGCGCGCGCTCGAGGTTTTCCGCCAGCGGCGCGTAGGCCACGACGAGGCCGTCCTGTTTGCCCTCGAAGGTGCGGTTCACGCGCGCGATGGTCTGCATGAGCAGCGCGCCCTCGAGCGGGCGGTCCAGGTACAGGGTGTGCAGGGGTGGCGAGTCGTAGCCGGTGAGCATCATCGACTGCACGATCACCAACTGGAGCGAGTCGTCGGGGTCCTTGAGCCTGGCTTGGATCAGCTTGTTCTCCCCGGCGCGGCGAACGTGCTTGGCCACCACGCCCTGATCTTTCGCCGAACCCGTGTAGACGACCTTGAGCACGCCCTCGCGCACCGAGTCGGCGTGCCATTCGGGACGCAGTTCGATCAGGTATTCATACAGGTCGGCGCAGATTTGCCGGGTGCCGGCGACGATCAGCCCCTTGCCCGGGCCACCGATGAACTCGACCATCGACTGCGACCGGTTCTCCCAGTGCGCGACGAGATCGGCGGCGACCTTGCGCAGCCGGGCCGGGGCGCCGTAGATGGCGTTGATCACCGCGACCGAGTTCTCGACCTTGGCGCGCTCCACGTCGTCGAGCCCGACCACGGCTTCGTCGGCCGCGTTGTCGATGTCCTCGTCGGAAACCCCCTCGACCACCCGCACTTCCGGGAGTCGTGGTTCGAAGATCACCCGGACGGTCGCGCCGTCCTCGACCGCGCGAGTGAGGTCGTAGACGTCGATGTCGTCACCGAAGCGGGCGCGGGTGTCGCGGTCGGTGAAGGAGATCGGGGTGCCGGTGAAGGCGATGCGGGTGGCGCCGGGCAGCGCGTCCTGGAGGTGCTTGGCGTAACCGTCGAGGGTGTCATAGTGGCTGCGGTGCGCCTCGTCGACGACGACGATCACATTGCGACGATCACTGAGCAGCGGGTGATCCAACCCCGCGTCCTTCTCCGCCTTGGACAGGCCGAACTTCTGCAGGGTGGTGAAGTAGATCCCGCCCGTGGTGCGCTCGGTCAGTGCCGCGCGCAGCTCGGCGCGGGTGTTGACCTGAATCGGCCTCTCCCCCAACAGCATCGACTTGTCGAATGTATTGAACAGCTGCCCGTCGAGCTCGGTGCGATCGGTGACCACGACGATGGTGGGGTTCTTCAATCTCGGCTGCTTGCTCACCAGGTGCGCGTAGAGCTCCATCTCCATGGACTTGCCCGAGCCCTGGGTGTGCCAGACCACGCCGGCCCGGCCGTCGCTCTCGGCCGCGGCCACCGTGCACCCGACCGCCTTGGTGACAGCGAAATACTGGTGCGGCTTGGCGATTCGCTTCACCAGCCCGTCGCCGGTGGAGTCGAACGCGACGAAGTTCTGCCGGATCTGCAGGAACCGTTCCGACTGCAACACACCCGCGATCAAAAACTCGAGCTCGATTCCCGCGTGCTCGTCGTCGCGAGCCTCGCCCAGCCGCAACGGTTTACCGTCATCGTCGACATTCCACGGCGCGTAGTGGTTCAGCGGCGTGAACGGTGTGCCGTAGCGAGCGAGCTGACCGTCGCTGATCACGGTGAGCACCGCGAACCGGAACGCCATCGGGAACTCGCGCAGGTAGGTGCCGAGCTGGGCGTGAGCCGAGGCCAGATCGGCCTGCATCGCCCCAGCCTTCTTCAATTCGATGACACCGACCGGCATCCCGTTGAGATAGAGCACGATGTCGAAGCGGCGCACCGATTCCCGCGACCGCACCGTCACCTGACTCACCGCGAGCAGTTCATTGTCCTCCACCCGAGGACCGACCAGACGAATCGTCGGATTCTGCTCAACCCCTTGATGATCCACATAGCTGATCCCGCGATACCCCTCGGTGAGGATCGCGTGCAGACGCTGGTTCTCAGCGAGCGCGTCCTGAGACTTCGGCGCGAGAATCTCCGCCCGCGCCTGCTCCAGGAACTCCGCGGGAACCTGCGGATTCAGTCGGCGCATCCGCTCCAGAAGCCGACCCGGCAGCACGATGTCGTCCCACGCCGCCCGCCCGCCGTCCTTCCCCGGAACGATCTCACTCCCGGAAAGCGGCTCCCACTCGCACTCCGCGAGCTCATCGAGCGCGAACTGCTCCCACTGCGCCTCACTGAAACCAGCGTCTTCGACCATCAGGCGATCTTTTCTACTATCTGCTCAGCGTCTTTGACACGGAGTTTTCCGGACATGAGGAGAGGGAGGAGTTCGTCGCGCGTTTTGGCGAGCACCCGGGTTTCGTCAACGGCAGCCTTCACCCGCGAAAGCAGGGCTTGCGAGACTTCGTCGAACTCGGCGAGCATCGCGGAGTCCGGCTTACCGATTTCGTACGCCGCGACGTCGGCTGCCGAGAGGCGTTGGCGGCCGGTGGTTCCGACCATGTGACGGATCGCGTACTCACGGAACCGCGGGCTCACCGAGAGGAAGTACGCGAATGCCGCAGGCACATTCGGCTTCGGTCTCATCACAATGAATTCGGTCGAACCGACACCAATCTCGCCGTCATCGAGAAAGTCGACGTAACCGGCCTTTCCATTCTCCAGACATGGCGTGATCCGGGCAAGCAATGCGTCCCCGTTGCGAAACCTTGCGCCGCCACGTGCGGCCCGGTGACCCCAATCCGAAACTGTCATCGCCCGATCTGGAAGATTCTTCATCTCCAGGTAGACAGGATCATCAGGACTGGCCGACAGTCGTTCCGTGGGATTGAAGGTGATCATCTCGTCCAGCAAGATCGTCTCGGCGACGCCGTCCGCCGCTTCGAATTGCGAGAACAACATGGACAAAAGGTCCCTTACAAGGTCCTGAATCCGGGAGTTGGCAGCAATCTTGTCGTCGAGCGCCCCCAACACCTCCGCAATCGCAACCTGAGTCGAGAAGTTGGGTACTCGGACTTCGAGTCCGGCAATGTAATTTCGATTCAACATCGGCTGCACGCTGCCCGAGTCGAAGCCGCTGAGGTCAAGCGTCTCGAACAAGTGAAATAAGAACTTCGGGTGATTCCCCTTGAAATCAGCGGCATACAGCGTGGTATTCAGCGGCCAGAAGTCTTCATCGGACCATGTGGGCACTCCCAAATTTGTCGCTCGACCAATGACGAACCCAGGACCTGCCACCGGCGCCTCGTCGTGCCACCCCGCAGTTACTCCGGCGGACAAGACACGATACGGCCCGGGGCGCCGACTCTTGGTGGGGAGATCGAACCCTCGACGCAACTCCACAACATCAGAAAGCTGCTTAGGCATCCATTCAGTCACGGATACGCTCCAGTTGATTACGCACCGCTCGCTCGAGACGTGCGGATTTATCGAACGCTTCGGCCAGTTCAGCAGTCAATCGACCAATTTTCTCACTAAGCGGCTCATCGTCGACAATACCCGAACTAACACCGACGAAACGACCCGGCGTCAGCGAGTATTCAGCGCTTTTGAGATCTTCTAGCGATACAGACCTACAGAACCCCGGAACGTCCTCATACGTCAACCGCTTCCGCGCCGCCGAGTCCGTCCCCCGCCACGCATGATAAGTATCCGCGATCCGCGCAATATCCTCATCACTCAACGCCCGCTCAGCCCGGTCCACCATGTACCCGAGCTCCCGCGCATCGATGAACAGCACCTCCCCCCGCCGATCAATAGCCCCACCCTTCCCCGCCGACTTGTCCTTGGCGAAGAACCACACGCACACCGGAATCCCGGTGGACCGGAACAGCTGGGTCGGCATCGCCACCATGCAGGACACCAGATCGGCCTCCACGATGCGGGCGCGAATATCGCCTTCTCCGTTGGAGTTCGACGACATCGAACCGTTCGCCATCACCACACCAGCGCTACCGCGAGGCCCCAGCTTGTACAGCACATGCTGGATCCAGGCGTAGTTGGCGTTGTTGGCTGGTGGCACCCCGTACACCCAGCGCGGGTCGTCGGTGTTGCGGGTCCAGTCTTTGATGTTGAACGGCGGATTCGTCATCACGTAATCCATCCGCGTATCGGCGTGCTGGTCGCGGGCGAAGGTGTCGCCCCAGCGGGCGCCGAGGCCCTTGTTGTCGATGCCGTGGATGGCGAGGTTCATCTTGGCCATGCGCCAGGTTTCCTCGTTGGCCTCTTGGCCGTAGACGGCGATGTCCTGCGGGTCGCCGTTGTGGTCCCAGATGAACTTCTCCGACTGTACGAACATGCCGCCCGATCCGCAGCACGGGTCGTAGATGCGGCCCTTGGTCGGCTCGAGCACCTCGACAATGGTCTTGACCACGCTCGGCGGGGTGAAGAACTCGCCGCCGCGCTTGCCTTCGGCGCGGGCGAAGTTGCCCAGGAAGTACTCGTAGACCTCGCCCATCAGGTCGCGGGCCTTGTGCTCGCCCTGGCGGCTGAAGCGGGCACTGTTGAACAGGTCGACCAATTCGCCGAGGCGGCGCTGGTCGATATTGTCCCGGTTGTACAGGCGGGGCAGGGTGCCGCGCAGCGATTCGTTCTCGTGCATCACCGCGTCCATGGCCTCGTCGATCAGCTGGCCGATGGTCTTGGTGAGCGAACCATCCGGGCCGACGAGACCTTTGGCGTTCTCGGCGAGGAACTCCCAGCGGGCCTGCCCCGGGACGAGGAATACGCCGTAGCCCTGGTATTCCTCCGGGTCGTCGATGATCTGGGCGATCTGATCATCGTCCCAGCCCTCCGCCAGATGCTCGGCACGAATTGTCTCCCGGCGTTCCTCGTAGGCGTCGGAGACGTACTTGAGGAAGACCAAGCCGAGGATGACGTCTTTGTACTGGCTCGCCGACAGCGAACCACGGAGTTTGTCGGCCGCCTTCCACAGCGTGTCCTTCAGCTCCTTCATCGTCGACGGGGCCGACGACTCCTGCCTCTTCCTCGGTGGCACCCGGGGGCTCCTCTCCTCGTTCATCAGACAACAACCTGTTCCGGCGCGCGCAGGCTGACCGTGCCGTTCGCGATACCGTGGATCAGCGCGGCACACAACTGCGATGTCGCAGTCAAGCGCGCACGCATCTCCGACTCGTACACGGCGGCACGGCCGAGCGTATCCTCGAGCTCCGACGTCTCCGACCGGCCCAGCCACGGCACGCTCCACGCCTTCCATTCGCGGCCCTGCGCGGGCATCTGATTGATCAGCGCGGCCAGTGCCCGCGGACCGACGCCCGCTTCGGCGTCGAGGTCCAGGCGCAATATCCGGGAGGGCGAGGCGACCAGCGCGCCGCCGGTCTCGTCGACCCAGGCGAGCGGGCGCGGACGCTCGGCGAAGATCACATCGCCGGGGCGAGTACGCACCGCTCGACTGTAGTACCGCTCGGCATCGAGCGGATCGAGCGTCATGCCGTCGGTGCTGTGGTCTGCCGCGAGTACCGGGACGGTCGCACCGTCGCACGCGTGGGCCGGGTCGATGCGGCTGCCGCGCAGCATCCGCACCAGCTTGCGCTCGGCCAGCTCGGACAGCGACCAGTGCCGCACCTGGACCGTCCCCTTCGCGGGCACGACGAGAACGTCGAGAGGTTCCACCGGGCGAGCCGTCAGCACAGTGGCCGCGCGAACACGGTCGATGTCGTGGGTAGCGTCGGTGACGCGCAGCCGGTCCGCGCATATGCCCTGCGGCACCATCGCGCCCCCGGCCAGAATGTCGGAACGACGGCGCGGGCGGCCGTACCGATAGGCACGCCGCGCCGAACTGGTGAGGGCTCCGACGATGTCGGCCGCCAACGCCTCGAGGTCGAGAGCTCCGGCCGCGGGCGCACCCAGATCCGATACCAGCGGCTGCTCGATATCGGCCCCACCGCGCACGATCCACACTCCCATCGCCTGCCGGTGCGCATCCCGCCACAGCCCGCGCGGCAGCCGCAATGCCATGGCCACCCCGCCCAGGCGCACTGTGCCCGACCGCCTCGGTTCGAGATCACGGCCCAACTTCTCACACAGCACCGAGGCGGGACCGACGACGATCGCCACCTCACCCGGTTCGAGGGCGACCAGCACGTCGTCCACGCGGTCCAGTGCCGGGGCGGGGTCGTCACCGATCACCGACATCAGGCGAACGGCGGGTGCCGCGGCCTGGTCGACCACGCGAGCTTCACGGATGGTCGCTCTGCGGCGCAAGCCGCGTGCGCGCGCGTCGTTCCCGACGACAGTCAGGTCGGCGCGGTCACCGATCAGGTCGAGGACGAGGCGAGGCAGATCGCCGTCCGACACCAGGCAGCTGGTATCGGAATCCTGGAATTCCAGGCAGGTTTCGACGATGCACCGCAGCAGCGACAGGCCGGACTCGGACAGGTCGCGGGCTTCCAGAGCACGCCCGGCGCGGCCTGTCTCCAGGCGTTCCAGTGCGTCCGCGAGGCCGAAGGCCGATTCGATCAGGTCATCGATATAGGCCAGGACCTTCGGCTCGATCGGCACCGTACCGACCTCCGCGACCAGCATGGTGTCGCCGGGGTCGACGTCTGTGGCCAGCGCGGTGAGCTCGGCGCCGGACAGCCCGGCCAACTCCCGACCCGACGCGGCCGCCAGGCACAGCAGCGTGACCAGGTGCTCGAACTCGACGCCGTCGGGAACGCTCAGCGCGGGCGCGTCGAGCCGGTGGGCGGTGTTGTTTCCGCGGCCGGTCCGCTCGAGCCAGTCGATGACCTCGTCGCGACGGAACCGCTCGACCCGATCGACCGTGGCGACCGGCGCGGGAAACGGCACGAACTCCCCGCGTGCCACCGGACGCTTGCGCCACATGGACACGACGGGCCGATGGACCTGCGCCAGATCGGCGATGTCCTGCATCGTCAGCGTCGGCTCGTGCTGGTGTTCTGCCATCCCCTGCTCACATTCTCCGGTCGAACGTCGTGTTTCGAGAGTAGAGCCGATCGCTTGACACTCAGCATCGAATCTCCGATAAGAGCCCTTATCAGCGTTTCACATCGCCAAACCCAGCATCGCCCGCCACGGTGTAGTCAGCACCACAACCTGATGCGCGACGCGCAGCCATCACCGAATCCGGTGTGGCACCGGGTAATTCATCACAGTCCAGTCAGAGGAGACCGATATGGTAGAGCACACCCGCCCCGAATCCGCCGGCGCCTACTTTCACGACAACGCGCAGGCTGTCCTCATCGAGCATGTCCTTGTCCACGACGCGGACGTGGCCCGGGAGGCCCGCCACTGGACGAGCGGCGCGCGGGGGCCCAGCGTCGAGGATCCCGACCAGCTCGACGCGGCCGACCTCGAAGCCTTCGTGATCGAGGCGGTGAAGATCGGTGCGCACGCGTTGGCCGCCACCGGCCAGGCTGTCGAATCCCGCGCGCTCGAACAGGTCGTACGGGAGCTCGGCGAGAAGGCCGCGCAGTCGTCCAACGCCGCGGCCGAAGTCACCGAGCAGTCCGCGGCGAATGCCGCCAAGACCGTCAGCCGGGCAGCTGAGGACGCCAAGAAGGCGATCACCGAAGCCGAGAAGTCCGGCCGCCGGGAGTTCGCCACGGCGGTCACCACCGCCAAGGAAGAGCTCAACGCCGAACTCCGCCGGCTCTTCGGCGGCGACAATCCGGAACTGCTCGACCGGATCGCACCGGTGCTCGCGAAGTTCGGCAGTGAACTCGACGCCAAGGTCGGCAGCAGTGTCGACGAACTGTTCAAGACGGCCGTCAAACAGTTCGACCTCGACGATCCGACCTCGCCGATGGCCAAACACGCCGCGGGCTTGGAGCGTCGGCACGAGCAGCTCGCCAAGCACCTCCAGCAGCAGCACACCGAACTCACCGGCAAGTTCGACGAGCTCACCCGCGAGTTGCAGGTGCGCGCCGCCGAGCAGCGGGTGGCCAGCTTGACCCCGATCAAGGGCGACACCTACGCCGAACCGCTGCACGCGATGCTCACCGAGCTCGCGACCGGGCTCGGTGACGAGTACACCGATACCAGCCGCACCACCGGGAGGATCTCGAAGTCCCGCAAGGGCGATGGTCTCCTGGTCGTCGGCGGCGGGTCGGCCCGGGTGGTCGTCGAGATGTCGGATTCGCCGCGGACCACCTGGAACGACTACTTGGATGAGGCCGAACGCAACCACGGCGCACAGGCCTCACTCGGGCTCGTCCGGGCCAAGGAACGCAACGGCGGCCACGCCGTTCGCGCGATCACTCCGCGGCGCATCGTGCTCGCTTTCGACCCGGAGACCGACGACCCGGACCTGCTGCGCGTTGTGGTGCAGCTGTTGCGCACCGGCGCACTCGCAGCGAACTCTCGCTCCGACGCCGCCCAGATCACGACGGCCGAGGAGAAGATCAGCGAGGCCATCGTGCAGCTGGGTGGAATCGACACCATCAAGAAGTCCGCGAGTGGCATCTACAAGCAGGCGCAGAGCATCGAAAACCAGTGCAATACAATCAATTCGGGGATCGAGCGGTTGCTCAATGCGGCACTCGCCGCACTGACCGCCGCCGGAGCCGACGGCGCCGCCAGCACTCCGGGCGCGGCGGCCTGAGGCATCGCCGAAGACCGCCAACACGATAACCCGGCTTATCACCGGCAACTCTCGACATCTGCGCAGGGCGCGTGGTCGAGTCGTGCACGCGCCTCGAACTCCCCTCTCCACCAAGAGAAATCAAGGAAGTCATGAAAATCAAGAAGTTCGTCCTCGCCACCGCGCTCGCGATCGCCGCGATCGGCGTCGTCGAGTCCACCGCGGTCGCGTCACCCCCGGCGACGACGCAGGAGGCGCTGGCTGCCCTGCCCGCCGCAGCGAGCGGGGTCGACCACGGCGTCGGTTACGACGCGGCCCGGGACGGCAACACCTTCACCGCCACGCTGACCGGCGGCACGTTCCGCGTCACCGATGACGCCATCGAGGCGGTGGCGGCCGACGGCACGCTCATCAGCAGCACGCCGCGGGCTATCGCGTTCGAGCAGAACGTCATCACGCTGGCGCCGCGCCTCGAGGCCAACGGCACCCGGCTGGTCGCCGACGTCGCCGCGCAGGAGATCGGCTACTGGCGCAAGACCTCCCCGCGCCAGCGCAGTATCGAGGCGGGCATGGCGATCGGCACGGCGATCGGCGGCATCGGCGGCGTCATCGTGGGCCTGGTCCTCGGCATCGCGACCGGCGGCCTGCTGCTCCCGATCACCCTGCCGGTGGCCCTGATCGTCGGCGTGCTCGGCGGCATGGCCATCGGCGGCGCGGCAGGTGCAGCCATCCCGAACTCCGATGTCCCCGACCAGTGGGAGTACGAGCTGGAATGCCGGGGTAGCGGAGACTACCGTTTCTGCTGGTAGGCCTCGTCCAGAGCGATGGGGCGGTTCTCCCGATGAGAACCGCCCCATTCATTCGATCGATGCGGTGACGACAGAGCCCGAGGGAGGTCTCGAATGGCACGGAAAGTGGTCGATGTCGATGACACCGCACTGGCCGCGGCGGCGCGATTTCTCGAAACGACGACCGATAACGAGACAGTCGAGGCAGCGTTGAACGCGGTGACCGATCATGGCCGCCGCACCGAGGCGATCGCCCGGATGCGTGCGCTGGTGGCCGAAGGCGAGATCGATTCTGCCGAAGCCGACCCGTCTTCCGGACTGCTGCGCTTACGCCGATTTGCCAGCGGTGATCCGACTCTCGCCCCCCGAACCGTAGCAATGTAGCCGGGCTAGCCTGTCGCACCTGGGGGGCGGACGACCGGAACCACGGGGAGCACCGACTCCAGGCCCGTGAAGTCCTTTGGATTCGTTGTAAACAATGGCAGCCGACTCCACCGGGAGATCACTGATATCGAACAGGCCGAGAGCTGCGACGATGCAAGTGTCCAGCTGACCCCTGTCGTAGCGGCTCACGCGTCCCCCGGCTATGGGTCGTCGGCGAGTTCGTCATCCACCATCGCGTCGAGATCACGGCGCAATTCGTCGGTGTCCAGCGCCGGAGCACCCACGAACGACTGCTGAGCCCCCGCGGTCGAGACGAAGCGGCTTCGACGAATCGGTATCGCGTCAGCCAGTGGCTCGCCATTCAGCGTGAGGACAAACCTCTCACCGTCGCGAAGACTCCTCGTTACCCGTCCGGAGTCGTTGACGAACGCGCGAACACTGATCTCGGGAGGTGGTTGCTCAGGAACGCCCATACCGCATGGTATGGCGACGTACCACGACGTGGTACCGCGCTTGGACGCCTCCGGGACCGCACTTCATACCCGTCAACGCACGAAGACACGGACTCCCGTCGGAAGTCCGTGTCTTCGTTCGTTATTCGCCTAGGCGGCAGCGCTCACGAGGAGCGCGGGCTCACCAGGAGCTCTTGTGCACGCCCGGGAGCTCGCCGCGGTGGGCCATTTCGCGCAGGCACACGCGGCACAGGCCGAACTTGCGGTAGACCGCGTGGGGGCGGCCGCAACGCTGGCAGCGGGTGTAGGCGCGGACCGCGAACTTCGGCTTGGCGTTGGCCTTGTTGACCAGTGCTTTCTTGGCCATGTGCTCAGTTCTCCTTGAACGGGAAGCCGAGGTGCTTGAGCAGCGCACGGCCTTCTTCGTTGTTGGTCGCAGTGGTCACCACGGTGATGTCCATACCGCGCGGGCGGTCGATGGAGTCCACGTCGATCTCGTGGAACATCGACTGCTCGCTGAGGCCGAACGTGTAGTTGCCGTTGCCGTCGAACTGCTTCGGCGACAGACCGCGGAAGTCGCGGATACGCGGCAGCGCGATGGAGACCAGGCGGTCCAGGAACTCCCACATGCGGTCGCCACGGAGGGTGACCTTGGCGCCGATCGGCATGCCCTCACGGAGCTTGAACTGCGCGATCGACTTGGTGGCCTTGCGGACCTCCGGCTTCTGGCCGGTGATCAGCTCGAGGTCCTTGATGGCACCGTTGATCAGCTTCGCGTCACGGGCGGCGTCACCGACACCCATGTTGACGACGACCTTGACGACGCCCGGGATCTGCATCACGTTGGCGTACTCGAACTCGCTGTTCAGCGCGTCCTTGATCTCGGCGCGGTAGCGCGCCTTCAGCCGGGGCTGAGTCTGCTCAGAGGTGGTCATGTCAGATGTCCTTCCCGTTCTTACGGGAGATCCGAACCCGCTTGCCGGTCTCTTCGTCGGTGCGGTAGCCGACGCGGGTCGGGTTACCGTCGGAATCGACGACCATCACGTTGGAAACCTGGATGGGGGCTTCCTGGGTCACGATGCCACCCGAGGACGCGCCACGCTGGTTCGCGGAGTCCGCGACGTGCTTCTTGATGCGGTTCACGCCTTCGACGAGAACCTTGCCGGTCGCCGGGTAGGCCTGGATGACCTTGCCCTTGGCGCCCTTGTCCTTGCCCGAGATGACGAGGACGGTGTCACCCTTGTGCACCTTCATGGTCAGAGCACCTCCGGGGCCAGCGAAACGATCTTCATGAAGCGCTTGTCGCGCAGCTCACGGCCGACCGGGCCGAAGATGCGGGTGCCGCGAGGATCGTTGTCCGGCTTGATCAGCACGGCAGCGTTCTCGTCGAACTTGATGTAGGAACCGTCCGGACGGCGGCGCTCCTTGACGGTGCGCACGACGACAGCCTTGACGACGTCGCCCTTCTTGACGTTCGCGCCGGGGATGGCGTCCTTGACGGTGGCGACGATGATGTCACCGATACCGGCATAGCGACGCGACGAGCCACCGAGCACGCGGATGCAAAGGATTTCCTTCGCCCCGGTGTTGTCGGCGACGCGCAGTCGCGACTCCTGCTGAATCACTTCAGCACCTCCTGGACCTGGATGTATACGTACGCCGGATTGCCGACCCGACGCACATGGTCAGTCACCACCGGACGCGCGCCTGCCAGCGGAGATACCTACCGCTGGGGGTTCACTGCCGGATCGCGGGCGCAGAGCTCCCGCAGGCAACCGGTCTAGTGTAGGGGAAAGCCCAGGTCGCCCCAAATCGGGGGTCACCTGCCGCGACGACCCCACCGTGTGGCCCGCGCGCCGGTAGCCTGTGCGGGCTGGATCGCAACGAGCACGGGTGCGGGTGCCGCATCGGGGAAGGACATCCTGTGACAATGGATCGCCGCGCATTCCTGATCGCCATGGGGCTGGTGCCCGTGGCGGCGACGCTGGCCTCGTGCGCCACCGACGATCCCACAGTGCGGCTCACCGGCGTGGACATGGGTGGCGGCGATCTGACGATCCGCCCGCAGGACGACCTCTACCGGCACGTCAACGGTGCCTGGCTGCGCGATTTCCAGCTGCCGCCGGACAAGGTCTCGGTCGGCGCGATCACCGACGCCACCGACCGCACGCTCGACCAGCTGCGCGCGATCATCGAGGGCATCGAGAACCCGGAGCACGGTTCCGAGGCCCAGCAGATCAAGGACCTCTACGACGCGCGCCTGGACCTCGACGAGATCGAGAAGCTCGGCATCACCCCGCTCGCGGGCCTGTTCGCGGCCGTCGACGCGGCCCCGGGCAAGCCCGAGCTGGCGAAGGTGATGGCCGAGGCGCCGATCTCGGGGCTGATCGCCATGGGCATCAGCATCGACCGCAAGAACTCCACCGCCTACATCCCCGGCGTCGGCCAGTCCGGGATCATCCTGAGCGAGCAGTACTACCGCAAGCCCGAGTTCGCGGCCCAGCTCGCGGGCTACCAGACCTATCTCGAACAGCTGGCCAAGGGCCTGGGCATGGCCGAGCCTGCCGCGGTCGCCCAGCGCATGCTCGACCTGGAGAAGCGCATCGCCTCCAACCACTGGGACAGCGTGCGCCTGCGCAACACCGACGCCACCTACAACCTGATGAGCTGGCAGGAGCTCACCGCGCTGGGCCCGCAGTTCGACTGGGAGCCGTGGCTGGCGGGCATGACCGACCGGCCCAAGTCGCTGTTCGACAAGATGGTCGTCGGCCAGCCGTCGTTCGTCACCGCGGCCGCGCAGCTGTGGGCCGAGGTGGACATCGCCCAGTGGCGCGAGTACCTCAAGCTGCACATCGCCAACAACTACGGGCGGTTCCTGCCCGCGGCCATCGCCGACCCGCGCTTCGACTTCTTCGGCCGGATCATGGGTGGTCTGCAGGAGAAGCCGGAGATGTGGCGTTCGGCCGTCGGGGTCGTCGACGACAATCTCGGCGAGCCGCTCGGCAAGCTCTACGTCGACGCGCACTTCCCGGCCAGCGCCAAGGAACGCGCGCTCGAGATGGTCGACGACCTGCGCGCCGCCTATCACGACAATTTCACCAACTCGACGTGGATGTCGCAGCCCACCCGCGAGGCCTCCATCGCCAAGCTGGACAAGATCGTGGCCCAGATCGGCTACCCCGACAAGTGGGTCGACTACTCCTCGGTGCAGATCACCCGCGGCAAGCTGATCGAGTCGCTGCTGGCCATCAACACCTTCGAGTCCGCGCGCGCCTTCGCCCGCCTGGGGACGCCGGTGGACAAGTCGGAGTGGAGCATGTCGCCGCAGACGGTGAACGCCTACTACAGCCCGACCACCAACCAGATCGTCTTCCCCGCCGCCTACCTGCAGCCGCCGTTCTTCGACAAGGACGCCCAGGACGCGGTCAACTACGGCGCGGTCGGCTCGACCATCGGCCACGAGATCGGGCACGGCTTCGACGACCAGGGCTCCAAATACGACGGCGACGGCAATCGCCGCGACTGGTGGACGCCCGAGGACCGGGCCGCCTTCGAGGCCAAGACCCAGCAGATCATCGAGCAGTACGACGTGCTCGTCCCCGAGGGCGCGCCCGAGGGGCAGCATGTGAACGGCGCGCTGACCGTGGGTGAGAACCTGGCCGATCTGCGCGGGCTGCAGATCGCGCTGGCCGCCTACCGCAAGGTCGCCGAGCGCACCGGGGTCGAGCCCGACTACCGGACGATGTTCTTCTCCTGGGCGCGGCAGTGGCGCGACAAGCAGACCGAGGAGGCGACCCTGCAGGGCCTGCAGGACACCCACTCCCCCAACGAGTTCCGCTGCAATCAGGTGGTCCGCAATATCGACGAGTTCTACACGACCTTCGAGGTGAAGGACGGCGACAAGCTGTTCATGGCCGAGGATCAGCGCGTCACGTTGTAGAACAGCCCTCCCCGGCCGTAGCTGTAGGTTAGCCTTGGCTGACTCTCACGGTAACCGGGTCTATGGAGGATGTTCGATGACCACTGTTCGGATTTCGCGCGGTCTGCGGCGCGGGGCGGTGGCGGCGCTGGCCGGCGCGCTCGTCCTCGGCCTCGCCGCCTGCGGTTCCACCGACGACGACACCGCCGGTGGCGGCGAGCCGGTGACCATCACCCACGCCAAGGGCGAGACCACCGTCACCGGCACCCCGGACAAGATCGTCGCGCTGGGCAACCAGTGGCTCGACACCACGCTGGCGCTGGGCGTGGTGCCGGTCGGCTACATCGACAATGTCGCCGCGGTCTCCAAGACCACCCCGCCGTGGGAGCCGGAGAGCCTGAAGTCGGCCAAGGCCCTGAACACCACGGGCAATGTCGCCGAGCAGGTGGCCGCACTGGAACCGGACCTGATCCTGGTCGACCCGTTCATCGCCGACCAGAAGACCTACGACGAGCTGTCCAAGGTCGCCCCCACCCTGCCCGCGCTGACCACCAATGCCGTGGCCCCCTGGCAGGACCAGGTCACCGCGCTGGGCAAGGTGCTGCGCAAGGAGGACGACGCGGCGGCGGTGATCAAGAAGGTCGACGACCGGATCGCGGCCATCGGCACCGCCAACCCCGGGCTGAAGGGCAAGACCTTCGCCAGCACCTGGCTGGCCAGCCCGTCGCAGCTCATGGTCCTCACCGACCCCAACGACGGGTCGGCCCAGCTGTTCACCCAGCTCGGCATGACCATCCCCGCCAACCTCACCGCCCAGCCCTCCAACCAGGGCCGCCTGGCCCTGTCCCCCGAACGCGTCGACGAACTCGGCGCCGACCTGCTGCTGGCCGGTTACTCCGCGGGCATGGACGAGAAATACCGCCAGCTCCCCGGCTTCAACGACCTGCCCGCCGTCCAGAAGGGCGCCGCCGTCTTCCTCACCACCCAGGAGATCAGCGCCGTCAACCAGCCCACCGCCCTCTCGGTCCCCTACATCCTCGACAAACTCGACCCCTACTTCGCGGCTGCGGCGAAATAGCCACTCGCTCAGTACCACAGGGTGATGCGCGTACGGAGTCGCGGCTGACAACGTCGGACCCGTGCGCACTCTCGATACCGGCGGATCGCCGACCGCCGCCTCCATTCGCGCGGCGGTCGGCGTCTATCTGCTCGCCACGCTCGTGGCGTCCATGTTATTCCTTGCGGTGCAACCACACTCGGGCATCCACCCCGCGGCCTTGTCGCTGGTGCAGTTTGCTCCGGCGGTGGGCGCGCTGGTCACCTGGCTGTCGTTCCGGCGGACGGTCTCCGGTTCGCGCCCCACGGCGGTGCCGTCGCGGCGGGTCGGCCTGCGCGTCGTGGCGATGGTCGTCGCGTGTGTGGGGTTCGGGCTACTGATCACCGTGGCGGCCGCCGTCAGCGGAATCGCTCCCGTGGGAACGGCAGCGGTCGGCGGCGTCCCCTTCGCGGTGTTCGTCCTCCTGCAGCTCCTCGGCGCCGCGGGCGAGGAGATCGGCTGGCGGGGCCTGCTCCAACCCCTTCTGGAATCCCGCACAACGAACCTGGCCGCCATCACCATCACCGGCGCCACCTGGGCCCTCTGGCACGTCCAAGCGTTCACCGGCGACCCCGCCACCGCCTGCTACTTCACCCTCTCGACCATGTCCTTCGCCCTCGTCCTCGGCACCCTGACCACCGGCACCTTCGGCCAACGGGTCCTGATCGCCACCACCGGCCACTGGCTCATCAACATCGCCTGCTACCTCCTGGCCGGCGACAACACCCTCCACCACCCCCAGCTCCCCGTCATCACCCTCGCCGCCCTCCTCACCGCCACCGCCGTAGCGACCTATCCCCTCGCACGCCGAAGAATCCGCGGCCACCTGCCCCTTGCACAGACTTCAAGACCGTAGCGAGACCGCTGGATAGGGCCAGATCAGACCCGCGAACGCCACGAAATAGCCTGGCCCCCAGGGAATCTCGACACGCCGCTGTAGCGGGCCCGGGCTGGCTGCAGCGTGTGGCCGTGGACGATGGGACCAGGCTCGTCATCCGTTCGATACGGACAGAGCCGCGAAAGTGTCTGGCGGACAGTCGCATTACCGATCCGCCGGCGCCTGATCGCATTCGCAGGATTCAGAGGGCGAGTTCGGTGAGGATTTCGCGGAGGGTGGATCGTTCGGCGGGGGTGAGTCGGGCGAAGAAGTCATCGGACTCGCGGGTTCTGGCTTCGGAGAGATCGGTGAGGATGCGGCGGCCGGGGTCGGTGAGCGTGACGAGGATCGCGCGGCGGTCGGTGGGGTCGGGTTCGCGAGTGACCAGGCCGGATTTCTGGAGGGCGTCGACCACTTCCGTGGCCGAGCGGGGGGTGATACGCAGTGCCTCGGCGATGGCCGAGAGGCGTAGGCCGTCGTGTTCGCCGGTGACTCGCAGGGCGCGGGCCTGGTGTGGGGTGAGGCCCAGCGGGGCGTAGGCGGCTGCCCAGCGTCTGCGCAGGGTTCTGGCGACCTGCATGAGCAGGTCGCTCTCGTTGTCGGGCATAAACCGGCCTCTCTATATGTTTCCACTACCAGATAGTGAGGTAACCTCAGCATTACAGCACAACCCGGAGGGGGTTGCACATGGAAGACACTCCCCGCGGCCGCACCCGCCGCACCGACCCTGCCGACCGCGCCCAGCTGCGCGAATCCCCGGTTTCCCTGCGCCGCGTCGCCGCGCTCTTCGCGCCGTACCGGGCCCAGCTCGCCCTGCTCACCGGCCTGATCGTGGCGGCCTCGACCGTCGGCCTGGCCTCGCCGTTCCTGCTGCGCCTGGTGATCGACGAGGCGCTGCCCCGGCAGGACATCGCCCTGCTGCTGTGGGCGGTGGGCGGGATACTCGCCGTCACCGTGGTCACCGCGGTGCTCGGCGTCGGGCAGACACTCATCTCCACCACCGTCGGACAGCGGGTCATGCACGCCCTGCGCACCGAGGTGTTCCGGCATCTGCAGCGGCAGTCGCTGGCGTTCTTCACCCGCACCCGTGGCGGTGAGGTGCAGTCGCGGCTGATCAACGATGTGGGCGGGATGCAGTCGGTGGTCACCAGCACGGCGACCTCGATCGCCAGCAATGTCACCACCGTGGTGGGTATCGCGGTGGCGATGGCGGTGTTGTCGTGGCGGTTGTCGCTGCTGTCGCTGGTGGTGCTGCCGCCGGCGATCTGGCTGACGCGTCGCGTCGCGCTGCTGCGCCGGGAGATCACCGCGCAACGGCAACGTCGCCTCGCCGACCTGCACGGTCAGGTCGAGGAGGGGCTGTCGGTGAGTGGCGTGCTGCTGGGCAAGACCCTGGGCACCGGGCCGCTCGCCTCCGCGCACTTCGCCGAGACCTCCGGCGATCTCGTCGGCCTCGAGGTGCGGTCCCAGCTCGCGGGTCGCTGGCGGATGGCGACGATGAGCATTCTCTTCGCCGCGATCCCCGCGCTGATCTACCTCGCCGCCGGTTTCCCCGCGACCAGCGGCGGCATGACGATCGGCACCCTGGTCGCCTTCACGAGCCTGCAGTCCGGGCTGTTCCGACCGCTGATGAGCCTGCTCAATGTGGGTGTCGAGATCACCAGTTCGATGGCGCTGTTCAGCCGGATCTTCGGGTATCTGGACCTGCCGGTCGACATCGACGAGCCCGCCCGGCCGGTGCGCCTGGACCCGCGTGACGTGGTGGGCGAGGTCCGCTTCGAGGACGTCGGCTTCCGCTACGACGCCGACGGACCGGATGTGCTCGACGACGTCTCGCTGGTGGTGCCGCCGGGGACGACCCTGGCGCTCGTCGGTGAAACCGGTTCCGGCAAGACCACTCTCGCGTCCCTGGTCGCGCGCCTGCACGACCCGACCCGCGGCAAGGTCACCATCGACGGCATCGACGTGCGCGATCTGGAACTGGGCACCCTCGCCCGCGTCGTCGGCGTCGTGTCCCAGGAGTCCTACCTGCTGCACACCACCATCCGCGAGAACCTGCGCTACGCCGCCCCCGCCGCCACCGACGCGGAGATCGAACGCGCGGCCCGCGCCGCCCAGATCCACGACCTCATCGCCTCGCTCCCCGAGGGCTACGACACGGTGGTCGGCGCGCGCGGCCACCGCTTCTCCGGCGGCGAGAAACAACGCATCGCCCTGGCCCGCACCCTCCTGCGCGACCCCCGCGTCCTGATCCTCGACGAGGCGACCAGCGCCCTCGACACCGAAACCGAGCGCGCCGTGCAGGCCGCCATCGACGTGGTCGCCCAGGGCCGCACCGTCATCACCATCGCCCACCGCCTCAGCACCATCCGCGACGCCGACCAGATCGCCGTCCTGCACCAAGGCCGAGTAGCCGAACTCGGCACCCACCCCACCCTCCTCGACAACAACGGCCCCTACGCCCACCTCCACAACACCCCAACCCCCCTGGCCGCCTGACCATGGTCGGGAATTTCGACAGCCGGTCAGCTCTGGGCGGCCTTGCGGTAGCCGCGGACGGCTAGGCCGCCGAAGATGGCCAGGCCGGCCAGTGACCAGGCGATGGTCTGTAGTAGCGGGGTGGTGATGGGGCCGCCGAGGAGGAAGGCTCGCATGGTGTCGATGGCGGTGCTCATGGGCTGGTAGCGGACGATGGGCTGGAGCCAGCCGGGGTAGTTGTCGACCGCGACGAAGCCGGAATTGAAGAACATGCCGACCAGGACGACGATGGCGAAGATCTGGACGACCTGGCCGCCGATCTTGCTGACACCGACCATGACGACCACCGGCGTGAAGCCGATGATGACGATCACCGGCACGGCGAGCACGCCGAGGACCCCGAGCAGACCGGCCTCGAACCGCAGGCCCAGCAGCACGCCGACCAGCACGACGACGATGGTGGCGGCCAGGGCGCGCAGGCATTCGGCCAGCAACCTGCCGACCAGGCCCGCGCTGCGGTGGATCGGCAGCACCCAGAACCGGCGCAGCAGCCCGCTCTCGCGTTCCCCGAACAGCGACTGGCCGGTGCCCATCGCGCCGTACATGGTGCCTGCGACGGCGATCATCGGGACGAAACCGTAGATCGGTTCGTCACCGCCGCCCATCTCGAGTGTGCGAGAGAGCACGAGCTGGAACATCAGCAACAGCAGGACCGGCAGCACCAGGGTGCTGGTGAGCACCTCGTGCTGACGGCTCCAGCGGCGCACCAACCTGCCGGTCTCGGCGAGGCTCTGGTCGATCAGCGTGGTCACCGACGCTTCCTTTCCACCAGGACGGCCAGCACCGCGCCGCCGATCAGCATGGCGGCGATCCAGATCGCCGACACCGTCAGTTCCGCCGGATACCGCCCCTCGGACAGGCCGCGCAGCGCACCCGCCACCTGGGAGACCGGCTGGTTGCGCACGAACGGCTGGATCCAGCCGGGGAAGCCCTCGGCGGGCACGAATCCGGTGGACACCATCACCAGCAGCAGCTGCGGCACGAACAGCACGGTCGCACCCAGTTCCGGATTACCGGTGACGGTGCCGAGCGCGTCGGAGGCGATCACCAACGCCGCACCGAAAGCCAATGTGAGCCCGACGAACACCAGCGCGGGCACCAGCCCGTGGAACCGGAAGCCGAACAGGGTGCCGATCACCAGCGCGCCGATGAGCGCAGACAGCGCCCGCACGAGGTTGGCCGACATACGTGCCAGCGGCGGCACCCACGAGCGCACCGGCAGCGCCCGCAGCCGGGTGCCCATGCCGCCGGAGACCTCGCGCGCGGCCCGGTCGGCGGCGAACATGGAGGTGAAGAACATCGACTGCACCAGGATCAGCGGCAGCAGGTACTGCGCGTAGTCGATCCCGGCCGCTTCCATCGACTTGCGCAGCGGCACATAGAAACAGATGAAGAACACCAGCGGCGAGGCGAAGCCGAGCACGAGGTCACCCTCACGCACGGCCGCGCGAATTCCCCGCTCGCTCAGCGCACTCCACTGCTCAACCGGCGGAACCCGCACCGGTCCCGGCGAATTCGCCGCCGTCATGCGACCGGCGCCTTGTCCTCGGACGGCGTGGTGAGCTGGATGAACACCTCGTCGAGCGAGGGCCTGCGCAGCGCGATGTCGATGAGTTCGATCCCGGCGGCATTGACGCGGTCCAGCGCCGCGGTGAGGGTGGCGGCGCCGTCGGGGGCGGGCAGCGAGACACGGTCGGCGGATTCGGGGACGGTGGTCTCGCCGAGGCCGCTCAGCGCGGTGACCAGCGCGGGCACGTCACCCGCGGCCACCGGGACGACCTCGCAGTAGCTGGCGCCCGCTCGGGCCTTGAGCTGGTCGGCGGTGCCCTCGGCGATCACCGTGCCCTTGTCGACGACGATGATGTTGTCGGACAGGACGTCGGCTTCCTCGAGGTACTGGGTGGTGAGCAGGATGGTGACGCCCTGGTCCTTGAGTTCGCGCACCAGCGTCCACAGGCTCTGCCTGCTCACCGGGTCCAGGCCGGTGGTGGGCTCGTCGAGGAAGACCACCTGCGGCTGACGCACCAGCCCGCAGGCGATGTCGATACGCCTGCGCATGCCGCCGGAGTACTGCCCGACCCGGCGATCGGCCGCCGCCACCAGGTCGAAGCGCTCGAGCAGTTCGTCGGCCTTCGCCTTGGCGGGCTTGCGGCCCAGGCCCATGAGCCGACCGAAGAGCACGAGATTCTCACGGGCGGTGAGCATTTCGTCGAGCGCGGCGTACTGGCCGGTGAGCATGATGGAAGCGCGCACCTCGTCGGCCTGGGTGACCACGTCGTAGCCGGCCACGGTGGCGCGGCCCGCGTCGGGCCGGACCAGGGTGGACAGCACCGAGACGGTGGTGGTCTTGCCCGCGCCGTTGGGGCCGAGCACGCCGAGGACGCTGCCCGCCGGGGCCTGGAAGCTGATGCCCCGCAGGGCTTTCACCTCACCGAACGACTTCTCGACGCCTTCGACGGCAATCGCCGCACTCGATGTCAACGCAGTTCTCCGATCGTGATGGTAGCGAGAATCCTGGGCGTCACCGAGACACCGAGCCCCCCTCGTGACTTTGGTAACGCTAACCTAATGGTTCACTCGGTGCGAGACCCACGTCAGGTCCGCAACAGCCCGACGACCTCGTCCAGCGAGGCGCCACCCATGATCGCGGTGACCGGCAGTTCCAGACGCAATTCGTTCTCCACCCGCTTGCGCAGGTCGAGGGCTTGCAGGGAGTCCAGACCGAGGGCGACCAGCGGCACGGCGCCGTCGATCGGCTCGGTGGCGTCCAGGCCCATCACCTCCCGCAGGGCGAAGCGGACGCGCTCGGCGGTGTCGGCTTCGGCTGCGGGCGTGGGGGTTTCGGCCACGGGAGCGGCGACGGCCACCGGTTCCGGGGCGACCTCGATGACCGTCTCGGGCACCTTCAGGTCGGCGAACAGCGCACCGAGCCCGAACGCGGTGAACACCTCGGTGATTCGCGGCCAGTCCGCCGCCACCACGATGACGTTCTCCGCGACGGTGGTGATGCCCGCGGCGACCGCCCCGGCGGGGTCCATCGGTTGCAGGCCGGTGCCGCTGATGGCGGCCAGCGCGTCGGCCTGGTCGGCGCCGACGGCCCGCCACAGCCCCCACTGGACCGAGCTGGCCGCGATGCCGTCGGCGCGGTAGCGCGCGGCGGCGGCGTCGAGCATGCGGTTGACCGCCGAGTACACCGCGTGACCACGCCCGCCGACGGTGGCCGAGAGCGAGGAGCACAGCAGCACGCGGCCCTGGGGGCTGCGCGGCAGCAGGGTGACCAGGTGGTCCAGGGCCACGATCTTGGGCGCGGCGGCCGCGCGGATGGACTCGGGCGTGGGGTCGGCCGAGGCCGCGTAGTCGACGGCGGCGTGCACCAGCAGGTCGATCTCGCCGAGTTCGGCGGCCAGCGCGCGCACCGCGTCGGGGTCGGTGACATCGCCGGTGAGCACGCGCACCCGCGTGCCGCCCGCCGCGAGCTCGGCGATCCTGGCCTGCGCGTCGGGCGAGCCACCGGAGCGGCTGATCAGGGTGACCCTGCCCGCGCCCGCCCGCGCGAATTCCGCGCAGAAGTCGAGGCCGAGTTTGCCGGTGCCACCGACGATCACGACCTCGCCGAGTTCGGCGTCGGTCAGGCCGGTCACGACCGACTCGTCGGCGACGAGGCGCTTGCCGTACCAGTTCGATTCCCGCACAGCCAGTTCCGGCTCACCGGCGGTGTGCACGGCACCGAGGACGAGCTTGGCGGCCTGCTCCCCCGCGTCGGCGGGCAGATCGAGGTGCCGGAAGGCGATGCCGGGGTATTCGGCGGCCAGGCAACGGAATCCGGCCTGCGCGGCGGCGGGGAACAGGCCGGGCAGATCGCCGTCGACCACCTGCTCGCCACCGGTGGTGACCAGCCAGATGTCCTCGACACCCGAGGTCTCCGGCAGCCAGGACCGCTCACCGAGGAATTCGGCCAGCGCCGTGACGGCCGCGTCCACCTCGTCCGCCACGGTGGGCAGCAGAACGGCGACGGTGTCGTAGACCGTTCCGGCGCTACTGGTTCCGTGCTCGTGGTCGACGATGGTCGCGCCGTGCCGGGGCGCACCCGCACGCAGCGCCTCGACCAGCTCACCGTGCGTGCCCGCGACATCGACCACGGCCAGCGCGCGCGGCCGCACCAGGCTGCGGCGCGGCAGGTGCACCCACTGCTCGGTGATGCGCGGCACCGCGACCGGCTCCGGCTCGGCGGGCAGCTGGGCCGTCTTGCCGGTGTAGTCGTGCGGGGCCCACAGGTGCTTGTCGTTGGTCTGGGTGTTCGGGAAGTCGAACAGCGGCAGGCGGGTGGTGCGCGGGCCGTCGACGAGCAGGCCGTCCCAGTCGAAATCGGTGTTGTTCACCGCGATCTGGGCGATGCTGCGGGTGAACTCGGCCAGGTCGGTCGCGGTGCGGCGGGAAGTGCCGGTGACGAGGTAGTCGCGCTTCGGGGCGAGGGTGGTCAGGTTCTCCTGGACGGCCAGCATGAGCGTCGGGTGGTCGGCGATCTCGAGCAGGGTGTCGACGCCGTACTCGGCGGCGGCCGCGATGGCCAGGTCGAAGCGCACGCGATTGCGCAGGTTCCAGTACCAGTAGTCGCCGATGGGCAGGTCGGTGGTGATCGACTTGCCCAGCGCGCCACCGAAACTCGGCACCGAGGTCTCGGCGAAGGCGGGGCTGTCGAGCTGGCCGACCATGCTGCCGCACAGGATCTCGCGGAACTTGCTCACGATGGAGGTGTGCGCCGGGTAGGCGACCTTGATCTCCTTGGCGAAAACGCCGAGGGCGGTGAGATTGTCGACGGTTTCGGTGATCATCGGGCGCTCGCCGGAGATGGCCAGGATGTGCGCGGAGTTCACCACCGACAGTTCGGCCCAGCCGGAGTTGCGGGCCAGCAGCGCCTCGCACTGGTCGCGGTCGACGCCGAGCACGGCCATGGAGTAGGCGCCCGCGATGCCCACTTCCTGGCTGACGGTGCCGACCAGCTGGGCACGGATGGTCACCACGCGCACGCCGTCGGCCAGCGGGATCAGCCCGGAGACGACGGCGGCGGCGATCTCGCCCTGGGAGTGGCCGACGGTGGCGGCCGGGTGCACGCCGACCGCGCGCCACATGGCCGACAGGCCGATCATCTGCATGAACAGCGCGGGCTGCACGATGCGGACGTCGTCTTCGAGGTCGCCGTCCTCGTGCAGCAGGTAGGCCAGCGGGGAGATGCCGTAGAGGTCCTGGAAGACCGCTTCGCACTCGTCGACGGCGGCGCGGAAGGCGGCCGAGTGGCGGTAGAGCATCAGGCCCATGCCGGGACGCTGGCTGCCCTGGCCGGGGTAGACGTAGCCGATTTTGCGCGCAATCGCGGTGCCGCGCATGAGCTTCGGATGTGAGGTGCCCTCGGCGACGGCGGTCAGCGCGGCGAGCAGCTCGGCGCGGTCGGTCACCGTGATCAGGGCGCGGTGCCTGCGCGCGACGCGGGTGCGCAGCAGCATGTCGGACACGGGGCCGGGTCCGAGGTCGGGGTGCTGTTCGCAGTAGGCCAGGACGGCGGCGCCTTCGCGGCGCAGCGAGTCCTCGGTGTCGGAGGACAGCAGCACCGGGATGGTGCCGTCGGGCAGACGATGGTCAGACATGGGTCACCTCTTGGGCGGGCATCGCCACGATGGCGTGTGCGTTGGTTCCGGCGACGCCGAAGGAGGACACCGCGCCGTAGCGGACGCCGTCGACGGGCGCCCAGTCCTGCAGTTCCTGGGCCAGCCGCAGGGTCGAGGCGTCCCAGTCCACCTTCTCGGTGGGGTTGGCGGTGTGGCGGGTGGGCGCGATCTGCCCGTGCAGGCCGCTGAGCAGCACCTTGATCAGGCCGAGCAGTCCGGCGGCGGCCTGGGCGTGACCGAGATTGGACTTCACCGAACCCAGCAGCGGGGTGCCCGCGCCGTAGACGCGTTGCAGCGCCGAGAGTTCCAGTGGGTCGCCCACCGCGGTACCGGTGCCGTGGCCTTCGATCATGCCGACCAGTTCGGCCGGAATCCCCGCCGCCGCCACGGTTTTGCGCATGAGCTGTTCCTGGGCGTCGGTGCTGGGCACCGCGATCGGGGCGCCCTTGCCGTTGTGGTTGACCCGGGTGGCCAGCAGCTCGCCGTAGATCCGGTGGCCCAGTTCCTCGGCGCGCGAGCGCCGTTCGAGCACGATCACGCCCGCGCCCTCGCCCCACAGGGTGCCGGTGGCGTCGGCGGAGTAGGGCTTGCACTGGCCGTCGGTGGACAGCGCGTTGGCCTTGGAGAACTCGAAGAAGCCCGCGGGCGAGCCGAGCACGCACACGCCACCGGCCAGCGCCCATTCGCAGTCCCCCGCGCGGATGGCCGAGGCGGCCAGGTGCACCGCCGCGATCGAGGACGCGCAGGCGGCGTCGACGGTCATGGTCGGCCCGACCAGGCCCAGGCCGTGCGAGATGCGTCCCGAGATGGCGCCGTAGGCGCTGCCGGTCGCGCGATAGCCGGTGTGCTCGTTGACCTCGGCGCCGTGCGGCCCGTAGTCGGTGTGTGAGGCGCCCATGAAGCAGCCGACCTCGGCGCCGTCGAGGCTGCCGGGGTTGATGCCCGCGTTCTCCAGTGCCCGCCAGGCCACCCGCATGGCGACGCGCTGCTGCGGGTCCATGGCGACGGCCTCGCGCGGACTGATCCCGAAGTAGCCCGGGTCGAACTGCGCCGCCTTGTCGAGGAAGCCACCGGCATCGCGCACGGGACTCCAGCCCTCCTGGCGGCCCGCCGCGAACATCTGCGCCAGCGGCCAGCCGCGATCACGCGGGAACGGCCCGAGCAGATCGCGGGATTCGGCCAGGGCCGTCCAGTAGCCGGTCAGGGTCTCGACGCCACCGGGTGCCTCCACGGCCATCCCGCTGATGACGATGGGATCGTGCTCGCTCATCGGGTACCCACCGTCAGGCCGGTGCCCAGCAGTTCGGCGATGTCGCCGACGTGGTCGTGCAGGTAGAAGTGCCCGCCGTCGAACATGCTCACTTCCAGGGGGTGTTCGGTGTGCTGCTGCCAGGAGTAGAGGTCGCCGATGGAGACGAACTCGTCGTCGCTGCCACCCAGCGCCAGGATCGGCGCGGCGACGGTGACGTCCTTGGCGCAGACGTAGGCGTCGAAGGCGGCGTAGTCGGCCTTGAGCGCGGGCAGGGCCATGCGCATGAGGTCGCGGTTGCCGAGCACGTCGGCGCCGGTGCCCTCCAGACCCGCCATGTGCTCGAGCAGTTCGTCGTCGTCGGTGGGGTGGTTGGGCATGTCGGCGACCTGCCAGGGCGCGACGGCGCCGGAGACACCGAGCAGCCGCACCGGCAGCCCGGCGGCCTCGGCCAGCCGGGTGAACTCGAAGGCCACCATCGTGCCCATGCTGTGCCCGAAGACGGTCAGCGGGGCACCGCTCGCGGCGAACGGGGTGCGGGCGTACTCGTCGAACGCGCCGCGCGCGAGTTCGGCGATGCTGCCCTTGGCCGGTTCGGCGGCCCGGTCCTGTCGGCCGGGGTACTGCAGCAGCACCACGTCGAAGTTCTCGGACAGTGCCTTCGAGAAGGGGCGGTAGCTGGACGCGCCGCCGCCCGCGTGCGGGCAGATCACCAGTGGTGGAGCGCCCGCGGTGCGCGGTCGGTGGAACTTGCGGAGCCAGCCGGGTGAGCCTGCCATTACCTGTTTCTCCTAGCTAGTGCGGCGGTCACTGCCACATTCGTCTCATCGCCAACATGGCCGCGTCCTCGTCACCGAGGACCTCCGTCGCGCCGATGCGGCGGTCGAGGTCGCCCGCGAGCGCGCGCAGGGTGTTGGTGAAAGCGGTTTCGATGATCTCGGCGTCGCCCGCGTCGAAGGAGTCCTCGGCGTAGAACACGACCACCTGCCACGGTTCACCCGGGAACAGCAGATCCGCGGGGAAGACCATGACCATCAGCGCGTTGTCGGTCGCTCCGCGGCCGGCGAAGTCCACCAGTTCCAGTTCGCGTACGCCGAGCAGGCGCACCAGTTCGTCACGGCCGGACGGGTAGGACTGGAACACGAACATGCTGTCGAACAGCTTGCGCGCGCCCGTGGCCTTGTTGGCTGTGGTGAGCCGGAGCTGGTGGTGCTCGAGCAGCTCCATCCGCCGCCGCTGCATCTCGGTGACGGTCTCGCGCCAGCTGCGCCGGGCATCGAGGTCGATCGCGACGGGCACCGTGTTGACGAAGCAGCCGATGGCGGTGTCCACGTCGTCGAGGTCGGCCGGGCGGCCCGAGACCACCTCGCCGAACACCGTCGACTCCTCGCCGGTGACCCACCGCAGCACACTGCCCCAGGCCAGCTGGCACAGCGCGCTGAAGGTGGTGCCCAGTTCGGCGGCGCGTTCGGTGAGCGCGTCGGCCAGTTCCGGTTCGATCGGGAACCGGTGCTGCACCGGCACTTCCGAGCCGCCGGTGGCGCGGTCGGGGGCGACCAGGCACGGGCGCACGCCGGACAGGTACTCGGTCCAGGCGGCTTCGGTGGCCGCCTCGGTGGCGCGGGTGTGGCGCAGGAACTCGGCGAAAGTGCCCGGGTCACCGAGGGGTTCGATGCCGTTGTCGGCGTAGTCGGCGAAGATCTCGCGCGGCAGCAGCTGGCCGGACCAGCCGTCGGTGAGGATGTGGTGCGAGGCGAGCACCAGCATGTGCTGGTCCTCGGGCAGGTGCACCACGGTGGCGCGCATGAGCGGACCGCGGGCGAGGTCGAAGGGCTTGGCCTGGTCGGTGTCGAGGAAGTTCTCCAGCTCGTCCGCGGCCAGGGTGATCTCGTCGACCTGGAAGTCCAGATGCTCGGCCACGATGGCGTAGGGCTGACCGGACTGCGCGACCGACACCGCGATGCGCAGGTTCGGGTAGCGGTTGAACACGGTGTTCAGCGAGCCGGTCAGCCGGGTGACGTCGAGTGCGCCGCGCACGGTGATGGTGGTCTGCACGGTGTAGGCGTCACGACCCGCGGTGCTCAGGGCGGTGAAGTACAGGCCCGCCTGGAGCGGGGCCAGCGGGTAGACGTCCGCGAAGCGGCCGTACTGCTTCTGCCAGCGGTCCAGGTCGGACTGGGAGACCTCCCTCGCCAGCACGTCGCTGGGGGTGAGGCGGGCCGCCGGGTTCTCCCGGACGGTCTTGGCCAGCTCGCGCAATGCGGCGGTCCACAGCGCCGCGAACTCGCTCACCTCGGCTTCGGCGAGGACACCCGTCGGGTAGCGGAACGACGCGCGCAGGGCGGGCTGTTCGCCGGTCTCGACCACGGCGACGGTATTGATGTCGAGCACGGCCGGGGCGGGCATGACCGGGTCGGCATGGCCGCCGAGGTAGCCGAATTCCGGTGCGGCGTCCCAGGCGGTGGCGTCCTCGGCGCTCGCCAGGGCGAAGCGGCCCATGTAGTTGAAGCTGATCTGCGGTGCGGCGGCGCTTTCCAGCTCGGCGCGGGTCTCCGGGTTCAGCCAGCGCAGCAGGCCCCACGCGATGCCGCCGTCGGGCACCGCGAGCACCTGCTCCTTCACGGCCTGCACCGCGCGGACCATCTCGGGCTCGAATTCCCCACGGCCGCCGCTGATGTCGAGGGCCATCGGGTAGGCGGTGGTGAACCAGCCGACCGTATTGGCCAGGTCGGCGCCCGCGAACAGGTCGTCGACGCGGCCGTGGCGTTCCATGGTGACCGACAGGGTGGCGCCGTCGCGGCCGCGATCACGGCGGAAACGGTGGGTGGCCACGGCGAGGGCGGCGACCTGGATGTCGAGGAAGTCGCAGCGGAAAGCCTGGGCGGCGGTGGTCATCAGGAACTGGGTGTCGTCGGCATCGAGTTCGGCGGTGACCTCCGCGACCGTGGCCACGGTGTCGAGCGCGGGGTCGTAGGCGCGGGTGCCGAGCAGCGGGTCGGCGGACTGGGCCACGGCCTGCCAGGTGGGCAGGGTCGCGGTGATCTCCGGCGACTGGGCCAGCGTGGTGAGATTGGTGTTCCACGCCTGGACCGAGGTGCCCGTGGTGTCGAGATCGGTTGCGCCGTCCCAGTACTGACGGAGATCGTCGTGCAGGATGCGCCAGGAGACGCCGTCGACCACGAGGTGGTGGGCGACCAGCAGCAGGCGTCCGGCGGAGTTGTCGTCGGCGCGCAGCCAGACCGCGCCGACCATCCGGCCCGCGGCGGGGTCGAAGGATTCGGCGATCTCACGCAGGTGCCGCTGGAGCAGATCGCCTGCGGTGGTGTCCCATTCGGCCTCCGGCACCAGCACTTCCACTACGGATGTCTCCGCGGCGGAGACGGCTTCCGGGACGAAGTAGCCGAGCGTGCCGTCCGGGCCGGGCTCGAGACGGGCCCGCAGCAAGGGGTGGCGGTCGATGAGGTGGTGGACGGCGGCGGTGACGCGGGTGAGGGTGGCGTCGGTGGGGGTGACGACGGCGGTGGCCTGGGCGTAGGCGTTGTAGGCGGAGGAGCCGGTGGTGAGCAGGGTGGCGATGGGCTGCAAGGGAATCCAGCCGGTGCCGTCACCGGATTCGAGGAGGGCAGGGCCCGCGGCCTCGTCGAGGGGGGTGGTCGCGGCGGCGATGGCGGCGACCGTGCGGGCCTCGAACAGGGTGCTGGTGGTGATGAGCAGGCCGCGCTTCTTCAGGGCGGAGGCCATGCGGATGGCGCTGATGGAGTCGCCCCCGAGGGCGAGGAAGTCGTCGTCGGCGGCGAGCACATTGTCGATGCCGAGGACCTGCCGGATGACTTCGGCGACAGCGGTTTCCGCGGCACCGCGCAGGGCCCGGCCGTTGCCGGACTCGCCGCCGAGATCGGGCTGCGGCAGTGCCTTGCGGTCGAGTTTGCCGTTGGCGGTCAGCGGCAGTTCCGGCAGCCGCACCAACGCGGACGGGATCATGTAGTCGGGCAGCAATTGCGAGAGCTGGGCGCGGATGGCGCCGGAGTGCTCCTCGGCATTGCCGCCCGCCAGGGCCGAGTCCGGCTCGGCCACGTAGTAGGCAACCAGTACGGATTCGGCACCGCGCGGCACCGCGATGGCGACGGCCGCGGCGATACCGGGCACCTGCCGCAGCACGGTGCCCACCTCACCGAGTTCGATGCGGTGGCCGCGGATCTTGACCTGGTCGTCGACGCGGCCGAGATACTCGAGGCTGCCGCTGGGATGCCAGCGGACGATGTCGCCGGTGCGGTACATCCGCGCGCCGGGCTCGTCGGCGAACGGGCAGGCCACGAAGGTGCCCGCGCTGAGGCCGGGTCGGCGGTGGTAGCCCTGGGCGAGCTGGATGCCGCCGAGGTAGAGCTCACCGGTGACGCCGGCGGGAACGCGACGCAGGTGCTCGTCGAGGACGTGCACATCGGAGTTCCACTCCGGCAGGCCGATCAGCGCCGAACGGAAGGCCGCCGGGTCGGCCAGCGCGCCGGCGAAGTCCTCGTGGGTGATGTCCATGGCACCCTCGGTGGGGCCGTAGAGGCCGAGCACCGTGCCACCGAAGACATGGCTCGCCTCCTCCACCAGCGGCGGCGGGACGGCCTCGCCACCGAGGTAGACGAACCGCATCGACTGCAACCGGGCCGGGTCGGGCCCGGAGTCGAGGAAGGCTCGAACGACGCTGGGCACCAAGGAGATTTGGGTGATCCGGTGCCGTTCGATGATGGCGGCCAGCGCCTCCACATCGGCCTGCCACCACTCCGGCGGTGGCAGCACCGTGGCCGAACCGGTGCACAGCGCGTTGACCAGCTCGAACACCGACACGTCGAAGCCGATGGGGGCCTTCTGGAGGATACGTTCGGCCGTCTCCGGCACCGGCTGACCCAGCACACCACGCGTGCCGACGGGGTCGGGCAGCTCGCCGCTCGCCTCGGCGCTGCCGCCGAAGCCGAGGAAATCGCGCATCCACTGCACGTGGTTGGCCACGGCACGGTGGTTGATCACCACGCCCTTGGGACGGCCGGTGGTGCCGGAGGTGTAGAGCAGGTAGGCGGCGTCGAGCGGGTGGATAGGGCGGGCGGGCTCGACGGCGGAATCGTCGAAAGCGGCCAGCGCGGAACGGATCTCGTCGGTGTGCACATCGATCACCGGGACGGGCAGGGCGCCGAGATCGCGGTCGCGCTCCCCCGTCACCGCGCGCACCAGCAGGGCGGGTTCGGCGTCGGCGAGCATGAACTCGATGCGGTCGGCGGGGTAGCTCGGGTCCACCGGCACGTAGACCGCGCCCGCGCGCAGCACGGCGGCGAACAGCACCGGCAGGTGTTCGCTGCGCTCGGCGAAGATCCCCACCCGGTCGCCGGGCCGCACGCCACGGTCGATGAGCAGCCGCGCGAATCGGTTGACCCGCGAATCGAATTCGGCGTAGTCGAGCTCGGTGTCGCCGAAGACCACGGCGGTGCGCTCGGGGTAGGTGGCCGCGGAGTGGCGGATCATGGCGTCGACGGTGTCGCGCTGGATCGTCACCCGGCCGCCGCGCGACCAGGTGTCCAGGGCCGCGCGGTCACGATCGGAGAGGGTGAGCAGTTCGGTGAGCGGGCGCCGCGCGGTGGCGGCGGCGAGCACCTGGTCGATGTACTCGTGCAGGCGCACGATGGTCGGCTCGTCGAAAAGATCGGTGCGGTAGGTGATCTGGACGTCGACCCGGTCGGCGTGCATGAACGCCTCGACGGCGACGGGCAGCAGGGAGGCGCCGTGATCGGCCAGCTGCCAGCTGGTGCGGGCGCCGGGCAGCTGTGGGCCGTCGATCTTCTGGTGCAGGAACAGCACCATGGTGTCGAACAGGCGCGAGCCGATATTGCCGGTGGCCTTGTTCACCGCCCGGACCACGGCCTCGGCGGGGAAGTGCTTGTGCCGGAAGGCTTCCGTGGTGACGGAGCGGACCTGTTCGACCAGGTCGGCGAAGGTGTCGACCCGGCCGGTGAAGCGCAGCGGCAGCATATTGCTGAGGTTGCCGATCAGCTGGTCCATGCCGGACTCTTCGCGATTGGCGACGGTGGTGCCGACCACGATGTCGGACTGGCCGGTGAGCTGGCGCAAGGCCACGTAGTAGGCGGCCAGGAACACCTGGAACGGGGTCACCCGCAGCTGGGCCGACAGGGCGCGCAGGTTCACGTCGGCGTCGGCGCCCAGCAGCCGGTCCAAGCGGACACCCGCCTCGGAGACCACGGCGGGCCTGCGGTTGTAGGGCAGCGCGAGTTCGGGGACCTCACCGTCGAACTGCCCGGCCCAGAACTGTTCGGTGGCACTGTGATCGGTCTCGGCGAAGCGGTCCTGCTCCCACTCGGCGAAGTCGGCGACCTGCAGGGCCAGCGGCTCGGCGGTGATCTCGCCGGTGAGCGCCTGGCTGTAGAAGCGCTCCACATCGCGCGAGAGCGCGGGCAGGGTCATGCCGTCCCAGGCGATGTGCTGGATCACCAGCACGACCACCACGGTGGTGGCGTCGAGGCGCACGAAGCTCAGGCGCAGCGAGGACTCGGCCGACAGGTCGAAGGTGTCGTGCGCGGCGGCGGCCACCAGCTCGGCCAGCGCGGCGTCGGCCTCCGGGCGCGGGCGGTCGGTGAAGTCGAGCTCGCTGATCCGGGGCGGCAGGTCGTCGTGGATGCGCTGGTAGGGGTTGCCCTGGTCGTCGTTGTGGTAGGTGGTGCGCAGGACTTCGTGGCGGCGCGGGAGTGCGGTGAAGGCACGGCGCAGGGCGTCGTCGTCGACGTGGCCGGTGAAGGTCAGCGCCAGGCACAGGTTGTAGGCGCTGCTGTCGGGCGAGATCTGCTGGTGCGCCCAGACGTAGCGCTGACCGAAGGAGAGGGCGGCGCGAGCGGGGTCCCGGCGCCGGGCCACCTCGGGGGTGGTGTCCAGGCCCTCCTGCGCGAGGCGGGCGCGCATCGCGGCTTGCAGGTCTTCCAGGGATCGCATCTCGGTCCAACCAATCTCTACTGCGGTGATTCGGTACTGCGGTGCCCGCGCGCGGGCGGGTGCTCAGCGGGTGGGTACCGGTTCCGGCAGGTCGATCTCGGCGAGTTCGCACAGGATGCGCGCCACCTGGAGCAGGCGGGCGGGCACCGGTTCGGCGGCGAGCAGGCCCTCGGCGATGCGGCGGACGGTGCGGCCGTCGAGCACCGCGGCCACACCGAATCCGTCGACGGCGAGCAGGCCGCGGACCTTGGCGGTGAGGGTGGTGGCCAGGATGGAGTTGCCACCGACATCGAAGAAGTCGGTCTCCACGCCGATCCGGTCGGTGTCGAGCACCTGAGCGGCGATGTAGGCCAGCGCGGCTTCCAGCTCGTTGGCCGGGGCGATGTAGGCGTTCACCAGGTCGCTGTCGGCGGCCAGACGCTTGCGGACGGCGGCACGGTCGAGTTTGCCGTTGGCGGTCAACGGGATTCGATCGAGGAGTTCCAGCGTGTCGGGAATCATGTAGGGCGGCAGTGTCTCGGCGAGCCGCTCCAGCACCGGGGCCGCCGTGAGCGAACCGGCCACGGCGGTGGTGACGGCGGCGGCGAGGCGGCCGGAATCGGTGATCAGGGCGACGGCTTCGGTGATCTCCGGCAGGGCGGTGAGCGCGGACTCGATCTCGCCGAGTTCCACGCGGTAGCCCCGGATCTTCACCTGGTGGTCGGCGCGGCCCAGGAAATCGACGGTGCCGTCGGGCAGGTAGCGGGCCAGGTCGCCGGTGCGGTACCAGCGCGTGCCGTCGCGTTCGACGAAGCGGTCGGCGGTGCGTTCCGGGTCGCCGCGGTAGCCGTCGGCCACGCTCGCGCCGCCGATCCACAGCTCACCCAGCACCCAGTCCGGGCAGTCCTCGCCGCGCTGATTCACCACGCGCAGCGCCACATTGGCCAGCGGGGTGCCGTAGGGGACGTTGTCCCATTCGGCGGGGAAGTCGTCGGTGACCTCGCAGACGGTGGAGTGGATGGCGGTCTCGGTGGTGCCGCCGAGGCCGACGAAGCGCAGGCCGGGCACCAGCGCGCGCAGGCGCTGGGCGAGTTCGGTGCGCACCCGGTCGCCGCCGGTGAGCACCAGGCGCACGGTGCGCAAGTGCTCGGCGGTGCCCAGTTCGAGCAGCATGGTGATCAGGCCGGGGGCGGCGTTCACCACGGTGACACCGGTCGCGGCGATCAGCTCGGCCCACGCCTGCGCGTCGCGCTCGGTCTCGGTGTCCACGCAGACCAGGGCGCCGCCGCGCGCGAGCGGGGAGAAGATGTCGTAGACCGACAGGTCGAAGCCCAGCGCCGACAGGCCGATCGCGCTGTCGCCCTCGCCGACACCGAAGCGGGTGTCGATGGCGTCGATGGTGTTGGCGGCGGCGCGATGGCTCACCTCCACGCCCTTGGGTTCGCCGGTGGAGCCGGAGGTGAACAGGACGTAGGCGAGGTCGTCGGGGGCGCCGACGACGGGGGCGTCCAGCGCGGGTCCGGCCAGTGCGTCGGCCAGTACGACGGCGCGAACATCGCCGAGCAGGTCGGCCGAGCCCCGCGCGGCATCCACGCTCCCGGCCGGCTCGGCGACAACGGGCGGCGTGTCCACCAACGCCACGCGCACATTCCCGCGCGCGAGAATGCGGTCGCGTCGGGCGGCGGGCTGATCGGTGGCGATGGGCAGGTAGGTGGCGCCGGCGGCGAGGACACCCAGGACGGCGGGGATCTGGCGGTGCCCCTTGGGGACGATCACCGCGACGGTGTCGCCCTGACGTACACCGGCTTCGGTGAGCGCGTGCGCGACGGCCAGCGACTGGGCGGCGAGCTCCCCGTAGGTGGCCGAACCACCGTCACGCCAGCGCAGCGCGGTGCGCTCGGGGCTGTGCGCGGCGTGCTCGAAGAAGGCGGCGTGCAGGGTGCGGGCGCCCAGGTCGGCGGCGGTGTTGTTGGCCTCGGCGCGTACGGCGCGCTGGGCTTCGGGCAGGTCGATGGCGAGGTCGGCGGCCCAGTCGGCGTCGGTCGCGACCAGCCGGTCCACGATCCGGCGGAACTCGGCGAACATGGCCTCGGCCACGCCGGCGGGCAGCGCGTCGCGGCGGATGTCCCAGTTCACCAGCAGACCGCCGTTGAGCTCGGCGACCTGGGCGTCGATATCGACCTGCGGGCCCTGCGAGATGATCCACACCGGCTCACCGAACACCCGGGTGACCCGCTCGGAGAACAGTTCCCCGAGGTCGAGGCCGGAGGTGAACACCACCGAGGGGGTCACCGGGCCGCCGCGCAGTTTGCCCAGGTCGCGCAGCACATCCAGGCCCTCGTAGGCGGAATGCTCGGCGCAGGTGTGCAGTTCGCGCTGCAAGCGCTTGGCGCGGGCCACGGTGGACTCGCGCTCGCTCGCGTCGACCTCGACCAGCACCGAGTTGGTGAAGTCGCCGACCACCTGATCGATGTCGTCGTGCAGCTGCTCGCGGGCGAACAGCGGGAGGTTGAGCAGGAAGCGCTGCTTGGCCGACCAGCGGGCCAGGGCCTCACCGAAGACGGTGGCCAGCGCGACGGCCGGGGTGACCCCGTTGGCATGGGCGTTGCGGTGCAGCGCGGCCTTGGTCTCGGCGTCGAACCAGTGGTGCAGGCGGATGCTGCGCGCGGCGTCGGCGCGCTCGTTCTCCGGGACCACCGGCAGCGACGGGATGTCGGGCAGGGTGGTGATCTTCTCGGCCCACCAGGCGGCATCGGCGCTGTTGTCGGCGGCATCGGCGGCCTTGGCCGCGAGGTACTGGCGGAAGGTGACGCCGAGCGCGGGCAGGGTGTCACCGCCGTCGGCCTCGTAGAGGGTGGCCAGGTCGTCGAGGATGCGGCGGTAGCTCTGGGCGTCGGCGGCGACCATGTCGACATCGAGGTGCAGGCGGTGCCTGCCGTCGGCCAGGGTGCTCACCGCGATGTCGACGACCTGTCCGGCGCCGACATCCATGCGCTGGTGGCTCTTGTCCTGACGGATGCGCTCGAGTTCCTCGGCGGCGTCGGGGCGGGCGCTGAGGTCGGTGCTCGCGAACACCGGGACCAGCGGCTGGGGCAGGATGCGCTGGGTGCCGCTGTCCAGGAACTGGGCGCGCAGCATGTCGTGGCGGCGCAGCAGCGCGTCGACGGCGCGGCGCAGCCGCTCCGGCTCGAGCCCGGCCCCGTCGAACTCGACGTAGAGGTGCGCGGCCACGCCACCGAGCGCCTGCCCTTGACGCCGCCCGACCCAGTAGGCGTGCTGCATGGTGGCGAGCTCGAACTCCTCGCCGACGACATCGGGCGTGACGGTGACGGTGGGTGCGGGTGCGGCGGCTCCACCCGCCGCGGCGAGCAGCTCGACCCAGGCATTGATGGTCGGTTGCAGAGCGAGACTGGAACTGCGCAGGTCATAGCCCTGCTTGCGCCACTTGGCCGACAGGTGCATGAGCTTCATGGAGTGCATGCCGAGGCTGACCAGATCGTCGTCGAAGCCGATGCTGTCGGGGGCGATGCCGAGATCTGCCGCTACGAGCTCGCGAACTTCCGCCTTGCCGAACATCAGACTCCTCAATCAACCAGAACCGCCCCCCGGGGACACAAGGCAAGCCTTGCCTAACCTTCTGGCATCGTAACTCATGAGGGCTGTCGAGATGAACATTGTGGTTTGCCTAACCTATGTTGCTACCCCGATATCAGCGACGCCACACATTCGCGAAAAAAGAACGGCCGATCGGGTGGGATCACCACCCGATCAGCCGTCCGGCTGGATCAGGCCGAGTAGGCCACGACCACGTCGTACCAGCGGCGGGTGAGCTCGGTGAGCCGCGCCGGTGGGAGAACCGCTGTGTTGCCGTCGAACTGGGCGACCAGGCACGGGCGCCCGTCGCGGGCCACGACCGCGGTGGTGATGTCTACGGTGAAGCGCAGCGGCAGGGCCGGGTCGACCGCCACCCCGAATTCGGCCGTGAACTCGGCCAGCGGAATCGGCGACCACGGACCGCTGCCGAATTGCAGCACATCGAAGCGGCCGAGGTGGTTGAGCCGCAACTGGGCGCGCACGGTGCGGTCGCGCTCCCCCAGTTCGGGCCTGCCCGCCGCCGGGGCCCAGTCCGCGGCGAGATGCCCCGGCACGGTCAGGGTCTCCTCGACGGTGAACCAGCCGACCCTGCGTGAATCGTCGTCGGCGGGGCGGCCGTGGGATTCGCGGGTCAACGCGATGGCGCCGGTCTCGTCGGCGGTGCCGGGGAAGGTGGCCGCGCAGGCCACCAGCATCGCCTCGTCCAGGCTCACCTCGTGCTCGGCGCAGGCCGCCAGCAATCGCTCGGTGTGGTCGGGGCCCAGCTCCACCACCTGCTGGGTGGCGTGGGTGGCACGGTCCAGGGCCGGGTCGGTGTAGCGGGCACCGAGGACACCGCCGCGGATCACCGGCGTGACCGGAGCCGAATCCACCTCGGTACCAGCGCCTTCCGGGGCGATCTCGCGGCCCTGTTCCAGATTGCGCAGGTCGTCGGCGAGGATGAGCCAGGAGACCACGTCCACCGCGAGATGGTGGATCGAGAGCAGCAGCCTGCCGTCCAGGACGGTGGCCGCGACCATCCGGCCCGCGTCCGGGTCGAGCCGGTGCACCGTCTGCTCCAGCGCCTCCGCCGGGGTGAGCGAGCCGTCGGCCACGACGGTGAGTTCGGCTGCGCTGGAGGACTCTTCGACCACCAGCACCGCGCCGTCCCCATCGCGCCGCAGCCGGGAGCGCAGCGTGGGATGAGCCACGGCCAGTGCTTCGAGACGGGCGACGATCTCGCTGACACCGGCGCCCTCGGGGAGGGTGAGCACCTGGCTCTGCGCCAGGTACCGGTAGTCGCCGTTGGCGAGGATCTCGTGAGCGAGCGCGGTCAGCGGCAGTTCGGTGCCCGCCGGGGTGACCTCGGTCGCCGCGAGTCCGGTCTCACCGTTGTCGATCCGCTGGGCCAGCTCACGCAGATCCGCCGCCGCGAGAACATCTTTCGCGGCCACGCTGTACCCGGCACCGCGCAGCCGCGAGACCAGGTCGATCACGCCGATGCTGTCGATGCCCAGGTCGATGAGGCTGTCGAGGATGCCGATGCGCGCGCCCGCGCCGTCACGCATGGCCGTGATCAGTTCCAGCAGTGCGCGTTCGGTGTCGGTGGCCGGTTCGGCCTCCGGACCCTGCGCGACCGGGGCGGTGAGCAGGGCGGTGGCGGCGTGCACGTCGAGTTTGTCGTTGCGGTTCAACGGGATCTGCGCGACGTGCACGATCCGGCTCGGCACCAGGAACTGCGGCAGGCGGCGCGCGGCCGCTGCGCGGATCTGCGCGGCAGTGCGCTCGGCGACCACCAGCGCACCCAGCCGGGTGCGGCCGTTGTCGGTGAAGGCCAGGGCGGCGGCGTGGGTGACGCCGTCGATCTCGCGCAGCACCACGGTGGCCTCGTCGGGCTCCACGCGGTAGCCGTTGATCTTGACCTGGCTGTCGATGCGGCCCTCGTAGATCACGGTGCCGTCGGTGGCGCGACGCACCAGATCGCCGGTGCGGTAGCGGCGTCCGGCCGCGCCCGCGACGAAGGCCGCGGCCGTGGTGGCCGGGCGGCCCAGGTATCCCAGTGCCAACTGACCACCGGACAGGTACAGCTCGCCCTGCCCGCCGGGCGGCACCGGGCGCAGCCGATGGTCGAGCACCTCGGCGGTCATGCCGTCGAAGGTGCGGCCGATGGTGGGCGCGGCGTGGTCGTGCACGTCGGCCATGAGCGCCTCGACCGTGGTCTCGGTGGGGCCGTAGAAGTTGATCACCCGGGTGTCGGCCAGGCCCTGCAACCGCCGCCAGGTGTCCTGGCTGATCGCCTCGCCGCCGAGGGCGAGTACGGACAGCGGGCAGTGTTCGCGCCCGTCGACGGTCTCGAACAGGCCCGCGTCGATCAACCGGCTCAGCATGGACGGGGAGGTGTCGAAGATGTCGATGCCCTCGGTGCGGATGGCCGCGACGATCCCGTCGGCGTCGGTGCGCACCTTGTCGCCCAGCAGCACCACCGCGTGCCCGCTGAGCAGCGCGACCGTCGGCTGCCAGGCCGCGTCGAACCCGGTCGACCAGCCGTGCCCGATCCGCAACTGCCGTCCGGCGCGCGCGGCGGCGGGGGCGAAGATGCGGTGCTCGTGATTGGACCAGTGGTTCAGCAGGGCGCCGTGCGGGACGACGACACCCTTCGGACGGCCCGTGGTGCCCGAGGTGAAGATGACGTAGAACGGCGTGCGCTCGTCCGGCACCCTGCTGTCGGTATCCCCCGCTTCCTCGGGGCCCGGTGCGGGAACGGCGCCCCGGCGGACGACACCGGAGTTGTCCGGCACGAGGTGCGTGAATTCCCTACCCTCGGAACGTACTTCCGCCAGCAGCCCGGCCAGCGACTCGTCGGCCAGGACGACGCGCACATTCGCGGTCTCGAACATGTACGCGAGCCGGTCGGCCGGGGTGGCCGGGTCGACGTGCACGCACAGGCCACCGGCTTCGGCGATGGCGAAGGGGGCGTGCAGGACTCGCCGGTCGCGCGGGAGCACCACCGCGACGGCGGTGCCGTTCCCGACACCGTAGGCGCGCAGGCCACCGGCCAGCACCCGCACGGCCGAGCCGAATTCGGTGAAGGTGTGCTCGCCGATCTCGTCGACGACGGCGACCCGCGGCCCGGCGGCCTCGGCGGCGGCCAGCAGTGCCTGCGGCACATTCGCGAACGGCACCGGATGCGCGGGAGCGACTGTGAGAGAGGCGGGTTCGTCTGCGAGCAGGACCGGGACGGTACTGCCGTGTTCGGCGTCGACGATCGCGCGGACCACCGCGAGCAGGCGCCGCGCGAGCCTATCCGGTTCGAAGCGCTCGACCAGGTCGGGGCGGATCTCCACGCGGGTGATGAGCTGGTTGTCCTCGACCACGGGGACCACCGCGATCGGGTAGTGGCTCGGCGAGTCGATGCGGCGCGGGGCCAGGGTGGCGCCGTCGGCCAGCGGCATGCGCGCGGTGATCGAGCCCATCGGGGTGTTCTCGAAGACCAGCAGCGTGTCGAAGAGCTGGCCGACCCCGGCCTGCTTGGTGATCTCGGCGATGCCGAGGTATTCGTGGGCGCGCAGGGCGGCGACCTCGCGCTGGAGTTCGGCGCCGATGGCGGCCGGGGTGCGCTCGTCCATGCGCACGCGCACCGGGATGGTGGTGACCAGCGCGCCGACCAGCCGGTCGGCATTGGGCAGCGAGGCGTCGCGGCCGGAGGTGGTCTGGCCGAACACCACGTCGTCGCGGCCGGTGAGGCTGGAAAGCACACGGCCCCAGGCCATCTGGAGCACGGTGTTGAGGGTCAGGCCGTTGGCCCTGGCCCAGCGGGTGACCGTCTCGGTCTCGGCGCGGTCGAACCGGGCCTCACCGAGCACGGGGATGTCGGCGGGGGCGGGACCGGCGATAATCGGCATGGGTGCCAGGCCCGACAGGGCGGTGGTCCAGGCCGCGATGGAGGCGGCGGTGTCGCGGGAGGCCAGCCAGGCGGCGTGTTCGCGCAGCGGCGGGGCGGGCGGCAGCGCCGCGCCCTCGCCACGGTGCAGGGCCATCAGGTCGGCGAACAGCAGCGGGATCGACCAGCCGTCGACCACGATGTGATGCGCGGTGCAGATCAGCTCGTAGTCCTGCTCGCCGACGCGCGCGGCGGTGACGCGGAACAGCGGGCCGTTGTCCAGGTCGATCCGGATGCGGCCCTCGTCCCAGTAGCGCTGCCGGGCGGCGGCCTCCGGATCGGCGGCACCGCGCAGGTCCAGTTCGGTCCAGCCGATGTGCCCGGCGGTGGTGGTGAGCAGCACCGGGTGCGGCAGGCCGTCGGTGACGACCGAGCCGCCCAGGTGCGGATACCGTTGCAGCACTTGGTCGAACGCCTTGCGCAGCGTCGACAGGTCGGCCAGGCCCTCCACCCGCACGGCGAAGGTCACCAGGTACGGGTCGACCGCGCCGGAGGTGGTGCTCACCGAGTAGAGGCCGCGCTGCAACGGCGACAGCGCGACGACGTCGAGGATCTGCGTGCTCACTGCCCGAGCTTCTTCCCCAGGGCCGCGAGCATGGCCGGATCGAGACCCGAGGCGCTCAGCGGCGCCACCTCGGCCTGCGCCGGGGCGGGTTCGGCGGCGGGCTGGGCGGCGGTCTCGTCGATCAGCGCGGCCAGTTCGTGGATGGCGGGCGAACCGAAGACCTGCTGCACATCGAAGGTGTAGCCGTCCTCGGCCAGGTCGGTGACCAGGCGCAGGGCGGCGATGGAGTCGCCGCCGAGGGAGAAGAAGGTGTCCTCGCGGCCGATCTCGTCGTCCTCGTCGAATTCGAGCACGCGCCGGATGGCCTCGATCACGGCACGTTCGGTGTCGGTCTGGCCGGGACCGCCCTGACCGGGCAGGCCGAACATGTCGAATTGCGGTGCGGGCGCGGCGAACAGGCTCAGCGCGCAGGTCTCGTCGGTGCCCGCGGCCCAGGCGCGGCAGCGCCGTTCCAGGTGCGCGGCGAAGGCGTCGAGTTCGGGCAGGGCCGGGCCCTGGAGGGTCACCACGACACCGTCGGCGTCACCGGCGATATCGACGACCAGGTCGACGCCGTGCGGCTGGACCAGCCTGCGGTCCAGTTCGCGCACCGCGCAGCCACGCAGTCGCGCGGTCCGCGCCGCGGCGCGCACGCCGACGAGCACCTGGAACAGGCCGCCGGTGGCGACCGCGCCCGCGCCTTTGAGCTGGTGGGTGAGCCGTTCGACGCGGGTGCTCGCGTGGGTGCGGGCGGTGGCGACGAGTTCGGCGGCCGCGGCGACCTGGTCGCGCGGGGTGCCGCCGGTGGTCGTGTCGAATCGCAGCACCAGGTGGTTGGCGAAGTGACCGATGGTCTCCTCGGCGCCCTCGGCGTCGCGGCCCTGGTCCAGGATGCCGACGGCGAGATCGGTGCCCAGGCCCGCCTCGCTCAGCGAACGCGCGACCAGGGTCGCGAAGGCGGCCGCGCGGTCGTGTCCACCGGCGAAGTCGGCGAGGGTCTCCGGGTCGACGCGGAAGCGGCGCACCGGCTCGGCGGGCACGGGGCCCGCGGTGGGCTCGGCGCGCTCGGGCAGTCCGGCCAGGCGGTCGAGCCAGTAGCTCAGCGCCGGGTCGTCAGCCGGGGTGGTGGTCAGGCTCTTGAGCTGACGCGGCACGAATTCGCTGAACTGCGCGGCCGCCGGAGCGACCGTGCCGGTGTTGTAGGCGGTGCACAGGGCCTCGGCCAGCAGGTCGAGGGCGAGGTCGTCGGCGGCGACCGGATGCACCGTCAGCGCCAGGATCGAGCGCTCCCCCACCACGAACCGGCGGATGCGCACCGGGATCGCCTCGGCCAGATCGAAGCGGTGCGCGGCCTCGGCGCGCAGGGCGGCGTCGAGCTGGTCCTCGTCGAGCGGCACGGTCTCCACGACCGTGTCCGGCACCGCGACCACCCGCTGATACGGCACGCGCCGATCCGCGGGGAACACGGTGCGCAGCGCGGTGTGCGCCTCGAGCACACCGGCGGCCGCGCGCTCGAGCGCGTCGGCGTCGATCTCCCCCACGAGTTCCAGGGCGAGGAAGACATCGGCCGCCGGGGTGTCGCGCAGCCGCTCGGGCAGCAGGGCGGCCTGCTGCGCGGGCGCGAGCGGGACCGGGCGCGAGCTCATCGACCGACCGCCGCGAACGTCGGATCGAGGGTTTCGAGCAGGTACGGGATCGACAGCGGCGTGGGGGTGTTGACCGCGCTGATCGTCTTGGTGTCGACGAAGGCGATGCCACCGGAACGCACCGCGGGCAGGTCGTTGTAGCCGGGCAGTTCCTTGAACTTGGCCTCGAACTGCGGCATCGCGCCGCAGATGAGCGTGTCGGAGGTCAGCTCGTTGAGACGCTCCGGCGACAGCGCCAGGCGGCCACCGGCGGAGGCCTGCGAGGTGATGTTGGCGGGGATGCTCATGCCGAGGCGGGTGAACATCTCCGAGGAGCCGTCGTTCTGGTCGGCCAGCACCATCAGCTGCGCGGGGCCGGTCAGCATGCAGGTGAGGAAGGTCTTGCCCTTCAGGTTCGGGTACTTCTGCGAGACCGCGTCGATCTTGCCGTTGACCCCGGCGATCACCTCGGTGGCCTTGTCTTCCTGGTGCAGCACCTTGCCGAGCACGGTGAGCTGGTCGGACCACTTGTCGACCTGGGCGTTCGGGGTCACCGCGCCGATGGTGGGCGCGATCTGCGAGAGCTTCTCGTACATCGGCTGATCCACCAGGAAGCTGGGCACCAGGATCAGGTCGGGCTCGACACCGGCGATCTGCTCGGCCATGTCGCCGCCCATCTTCAGGACGGTGGCCTTCTCCAGTTCCGGCGGAGTCCACGGCAGTTGCGACTTGCCGCCCATGGCGACGCTGTCGGCGTAGGCCACCGGGGTGATCCCCATGGCCTGGGTGGCGTCGAGCCACTGGCTGCCCAGCGTGACCACGCGCTCGGGCGTCCCGGACACCGTGGTCTCGCCGAAGTTGTGCGTGATGGTCACGCCGGCGCCCGCCTCGGTGTCGTCACCGGAACCGCAGGCGACCAGGCCGGAGACCAGCCCGAGCACCAGCAGCACCAGTCCGGCCCGGCCTGCCGCGCGCCTGCGCGGCGCCTTGTCGTCTCGCCGCAGTGTCATGGACAGAACTCCTCGTGTTCACGCCCGCGGATCGTTCAGCAGGCCTTTGTCGATAGTAGGTTAGGCTAAGCGAATTTCAGCCAGCCATCAGTGGTCCAGTGCGCACGATCACCGGTCGGCACGAGTTCGCCGCCTTCCGGCCCCGCCTGCGCGACGCCACCGATCCACACCTGTCCACCCACACCCGGCGGCACCGGGGCACCCGATTCGTCGAGCACCACGACGCGCGCGCCGGGCACCGGACGCACCCGGCCGGACCCGTCGAGCGGTCCCCTGGCGACGGTCCCCGCGTAGCCGGGCACCGCGTAGCCGACCATGCCGAGCACGCCCTGCGGCGCGATGACCCGGAGTCCCTTGTCGCCCAGCACATCCCAGCGCCGGGAGTCGGCCACCTCGGGTAGCTGGGCGGCCGCGGCGACGACATGGGTCGTACGCTCCGACACCGCCGCGGCCACCCCCTCCGGCGCGAGCTCCACCAACGCGCCGTCGGCCAATCCCGCCAGTGCCTCCACCAGCAGGCCCACCGGCCCGGCCTCGACGCCGATCACCCGGCACTGGGCCGTGGATCGGGACGGGTCGGGCCGGGCGGTGTCCCGGGAGGCGGCCACCCCGCGCCGATCGGCGACGGCGGCGGCCAGTGCGGCGGGCCGGAAAGCAGGCGCACCGGGCAACTCGACCGCCGTGCCCGTCGCCTCCGCGATGACCGCCTGGTCGAGGGCGGTGAGCAGGGCGCCGAGTGCCTCCGCGGCGACCGCCTGGTCGCGGGTGTCGGCGGTGGCGTCCGGGCGGCGGTCGCGGGCCGCGGCGGTGAGCCGCGCGCAGACCGTGCCGAAATCGAGTGTCTCGGTGCCGCAGCGCAGGGCCGGGCGCACCGACGGATAGGTCAGCGCGCGTTCCAGCAACTCGCTCAGGCCGGGAATCTCGGAAACCTCGACGCCACAGGACCATTCGCCGAGGACCCGCCTGCGTTCCTCGGCGGGCATCACGTCCAGATCGGCCAGCGCCAGATCGGGGGTGTCGGCGAACGCGCCGAGGACGCGCAGCATGCGACGGGCGAACAGGTGCGCGGTGTCGCGGTGGTAGCGGTCAGCATTGAGGGTGACCGTCGCGGCGAATCCGCCGTCGTGGTCGCCGGTGAAGCCGAAGCCCACATCGCGCAGGGCGCCGTCGAATTCCGGAGGCAGCACGGTGGCGGTGAGGCCAGCGCCGAAATGCGGCCGGGCCAGCCGGTCCTGTTCGCTGAAGTGCAGGATCGTCGCGTAGGTCTCGGAACCGTCGACGGCATCGCGTGCCACATCTTGGTGGCCGTAACCCGCCAGCGCGGTGGCGCGCGCCCGGTCCAGCACCGTGCGCAACGACGGGTTGCCGCGCAGATCGGTGCGCAGCGCGACGATGCCGGTCAGCGGACCGACCACACCCGCCGCCATCGCCTCACCCCGTCCACCGACGGCGGCACCGACCACGAGATCGGTACCGGCGCCGAGCTTGTGCAGCAGGGTGAGGACGGCGGCCTGGTAGAGCATGAATTCCGAGGCGCCTGCGGATTCGGCCAGCGCTCGCAACCGTTGACGCAGTGGTGCGGTGACGGGGAAGCGTGCGAGGTGGCCGGTTACGCCGGGGCGGCGGATGAGGGCGGGAGCACCGAGGGGGCTACCGGCGCTGTTGTCCGCCCTGGGCTGGTGTCCTGCACCGTCGGCCAGCACGCCTGCGCCGTCGCCCTGCGCGTTGCGGGCGGTCGTCAGCACCGGCGGCGTAGCGGACACGTCCGGAGCCGGGCCGGTCGCGATCGGCGCGCCCGCCAGGGCGGCGCGCCAGTAGTCGCGCTGGGCAGCGAGGGCGTCGGCGGCTTCGTGTTCCCAGCGGGCCACATCGGCGAAGTCGAATTCGACTTCGGGCCAGTGTGGTTCGGCGTCGGCGACGCGGGCTCGGTAGGCGATCGCGGTCTCGGCGAGCAGGATGTGCAGGGAGCGGTGGTCGGCGATCAGTTCGTGAGCGGTGAAGACGAGGACGTGGGATTTCTTGTCCGTCACCAGGACCCGGATGTCGAGCGGCGGTGCCACTCGGGGATCGAAGGACTGGCGGGTCGCGTCCGTGCGCGCGGCGGCGAGGGCGGAGGCACCGGGGGTCGACAACACGGTGATCGCGACCGGTTCGGCGGACAGCGCGGCAACGGGCTCACCATCGACCTCGGTGAACACAGTGCGCAGAATATCGTGCCTGCCAACGGCTTCGGTCATTGCGTGACGCAGCGCCTTGAGGTCGAGTCGCCCGTCCAGTCGCGCCGCGAGCGAGACATTTCCCGCACCCCGCACCGAGTCGGCCGCGCCCCGCGCCGAGTCGGCCCCGCTCTGCGCCGAGATGCCCGCGCCCCGCGTCGAGATGCCCGCGCCCCGCGTCGAGATGCCCGCGCTCTGCGCCGAGTCGGCCGCGTTCTGCGCCGAGGTGGCCGCGCTCTGCTCCGAGATGCCCGCGTTCTGCGCCGAGGTGGCCGCGTTCTGCGCCGAGGTGGCCGCGTTCTGCGCCGAGGTGGCCGCGTTCTGCGCCGAGGTGGCCGCGTTCTGCGCCGAGGTGGCCGCGTTCCGAGCCGAGCTGACGGCATCGGACGTATCGGCAAATCCGTTGCGGGCGGCGAGTTCTCGTGTACGGAAACGATCCCAGCTCGCCCGCTGGGCGCGGGTGAGTGGGGGTGGGCCCGCGGTGGGGTTTCGGCGTAGCGGGGGTAGGGGGATGCGGGCCGGGGGGCGGGATTCGATGAGGGCGGCGAGGCCGGCGACGGTGGGGGTGTCGAAGGGGACGCGCACGTCGATGTCCACGCCGAATTCGGCCCTGATCCGGGCCACTAGGCCCGCGGCCAGCAGGGAGTGGCCGCCGAGTTCGAAGAAGGAGTCCTGGGCGCCGATCTCGGTGCGGCCGAAGAGCTGGGCGAACAGGGCGGCCAGCCGGATCTCGGTCTCGGTGGCGGGGGCGCGGTGTGTACCCGACCCGGCGCGCAGGGCGGCGGGCAGGGCGCGGCGGTCGAGCTTGCCGTGTTCGGTGAGCGGCAGCGCGTCGAGCAGCACGAACTCCGCGGGCACCATGTACTCGGGCAGGGTCGCGGCCACGTGCGCGCGCAGCGCCGTGAGGTCCGGCGAGGTCCCGGCGGCGGGCACCACGTAGGCGGCCAGCACCGTACCGAGGGCCGGGTCGGCGGAGGCGACCACGGCGCACTGACCGACCTCGGGATGACTCGCCAGCGCGGCCTGCACCTCGGCCGGTTCGATCCGGAACCCGCGCACCTTCACCTGCTCGTCGGCGCGGCCGACGAATTCCAGTGCGCCGGAATCATTGCGGCGCGCCAGGTCACCCGTGCGGTAGAGGCGCGAACCGGGCAGGAAGGGGTCGGCCACGAAACGCTGCGCGGTGAGCGTGGGCCGATCGTGATAGCCGCGCGCCAATTGCGCACCGCCCAGGTAGATCTCGCCCACCACCCCGTCGGGCACCAGCCCGAGCCGCTCGTCGAGGACGTAGACGTACACATTGCGATTGGGGATGCCGATCGGCACCGTCCCCGGGCCCTGCGGGCCGACGACGGGCATGTGCGTCGAACAGACCACGGCCTCGGTCGGGCCGTAGTGATTGCGCAGTTCGGCGTCGAACACCGCGGCGAAACGGTCGGCGACCTCCCCCGTCAGCGCTTCGCCGCCCACCGGAACATGGCGCAGCGCACCCCATTCGCTCACCTCGGGCAGCAGCAGGAAGGTGCTCAACGTGGAGGGCACCATGTGCAGCACGGTGACCGCGCAACGGGAGATGAGTTCGGCGATGTGCGCGATGTCGCGGAAGGCGTCGGGCTCGGGCACCACCAGGCAGGCACCCACGGTGAGGGTGACGAAGATGTCGAGCAGCGAGGCGTCGAAACTTACCGACGACGACTGCAGCACCCGGTCCTCGGCGGTGAGATCCCACTGCGCGCAGAACCCGATCAGATGCTCGGCGATGGCCGCGTGCGGCACCGGCACGCCCTTGGGCTTTCCGGTCGAACCGGAGGTGTAGACGAGATAGGCCAGGTTGTCCGGGCGCAGCGGGCGCCGCCGCTCGGCGTCGGTGGGCGGGTGTTCGGGCAGGTGCAGCGCGGTTTCCTCGGCGGCGGCCAGTTCGACCGGGCCGAGGACCAGGCGCGCTCCCGCGTCGGCGTCGAGGAAGGCGATGCGCTCGTCGGGGTAGGCGGGGTCGATCGGCAGGTAGGCGCCGCCCGCCTTGAGCACGGCCAGCACCGCGACGACGAACTCCACCGAGGTGCTCGATCGCAGGCCGACGATGTCCTCGGTGCCGATGCCCTGGCCGATCAGCCAGTGCGCCAGGCGATTCGCGCGCAGGTCGAGGTCGCGGTAGGTGAGGGCCTGGTCGGCGGCGTGGTCGCGGCCGGGAGCCAGCAGGGCGAGGGCGTCGGGGCGGGCGCGGACCTGGTCTTCGAACAGCCGCACCAGGGTGGTGGCCGGGGTGGGGACGAGTTCGCCGCGCGAGAGGTCGAGCAGGCGGTCGCGTTCCTCGGCGCCGAAGAGTTCCAGATCGCCCAGGCAGGCGGCCGGGGCGGACAGTGCCGTGGTGAGCAGGTGGCGGTAGTGGCGCAGCAGCCGGTCGACCAGCGCCGGTTCCAGGCGGTCGGTGGTGTATTCGGCTTCCAGGCGGGCGTTGTCGGCCCCGGCCACGACGGTCAGGCGCAGCGGCAGGCGCGCGCGACCCGCTTCGTCGTCGAGCCGGGTCGCGGTGACACCGTCGAGATGCAGGGGCGCGGGTTCGGCACGCACGGCGAAGCCGAGCTGGGTGATGACCTCGAGGCCGTCGCGTCCGCCGGTGCGGCTGGGGTTGACCGCGCGCACCACATCATCGATGCCGACGCCACCGTGGGTGAACGCCGCGGCGCAGGTCACTTCGGAGGCGGCGACCAGATCGGCGAAACTGTCCGTGGCGGAACAGGAACCACGCAGCAGGACGGTGTTGCCGTAGTAGCCGATCCGCGCTTCGGTGTCGGCCGACCTGGTGGTGACGGGGGCGGCCACCAGGAATTCGCTCGCGCCGGTGTAGCGGTGGACCACGGCCTGCCAGGCGGCGAAGAGCACCGCGAAGGTCGAGACATCGCGCTCGGCCGCGAATTCCCTTACCCCGGCCAGCAATTCGGCGGGAAGTTCGGCCCCGGCACGACGACCGCGCCCGGCCTCGGCCTGCGCGAACTGCGCGCGTCCGGGCAGTTCCAGCGCATCGGGGAGCGCGTCGAGGGTCCGGCGCCAGTAGTCCAGCGCCTGCGCGGCCGAGCCCAGCGGTTCCGCCCGCGGCGCACCGAAATCACTCCCGGTCGCGGTGCCGCTCGGGAGCGGCCCCTCGTCCGATCCGGCGACGCCGAGATACGCCGCCGACAGCGCGCTGGCGAACAGCGACGCCGACTCCTCGTCCCAGGCGATCGTGTGCGCCACCAGCGAGAACACGAATTCGCCCGCGCCCGTGCGGATCAGGGTCACCCGCAGCGGCGCCTCCGCGGTCAGGTCGAACGGGGCGCCGACCGCCCGGCGCAGCAACACGGCCACGCGCCGCTCCCGGCTGCGCGCGGACAACTCGGACAGGTCGTGCTCGGTCCAGCTCGGCAGGACCGCAGGGTCGACCACCTGGTACGGCTCGCCGTCGCCGCCGAGACCGTAAGTGGTGCACAGGATCCGGTGCCGATCGGCGACCGCCGCCACCGCCGCGCGCAGCCGCGCCACATCCACGTCGCCGGTGAGCCGGTAGCTCACCGTGACATTGAGCGAGGCGTCGGCGAGGTCCCGGGTCTGCAGGAACCAGGCCCGCCGCTGCCCCGGGGCGAGCGGGGCCCGCCCCGGCCGGGACACGGCCCCGATCTCCACGGTGGGCACCCGGCTGGCGGGGTTGGCGACGGTCGTCATGACTTCCTTCCGACCTGGGTTGAACTGATTACTCCGCGGAGTCGGTGAGATACCCACCGCGCCGGAAGAATTCGGCGCCGTCGTGCTCGACACCGTCGGCGGTGCGCACGCGGGTGATCACCAGGCCGCGGTTCTGCCCGCGCACCGGGTTCGGTCCGCTGACCACGGCGCCGCCGTCCTCCTGGACGATCACGCGACCGTTGGTGCCGCCGTAGCGGGCGTCGGAGACCTTCGCGGCCAGCACCTCGACGCGCTCACCGCGGTAGAAGCTGTAGGCGCGCGGGTACGGCTCGGACAGGGCGCGCACGAAACGCTCCAGGTCGACCGCGTCCCAGGTCCAGTCGATGCGGCTGTCGCGGTCGGAGCGCTTGTGGAAGTAGGTGCGCTCGGCCTTGTCCTGCGGGCGCCACTGCGCGGTGCCGGACTCGAGCGCGGCCAGGCCCTCGGCGACCGCGCCGGGGATGAGCTCCATGCCGGCCAGCACCAGTTCGGTGCCGGTGGCGGTGGGGCCGATGGGCAGGCGGTGCTGCACCAGGATGTCGCCGGTGTCGAGCTGCTCGTCCATCCGGTGCACGGTGAGGCCGAATTCGGACTCGCCGCTGATCAGCGCCCACAGCACCGGCGAGAAGCCGGTGAACTTGGGCAGCAGCGAGTCGTGCAGGTTCAGCGTGCCGTAGCGCGGCATGTTGTAGAGCTCGGCGGGCATCCAGGTGTACCAGCTGTTGACCACGATCACATCGGGCTCGGCCCGCTTCACCAGGTCGATGGTCTCGGCGTCGGCCGACTCCGTCAGATGGACCGGGATACCGTGCTCGCGCGCCAGCTCCTCCACCGAGTCCGACCAGATCCCCTTGTAGGAGTCCTCGCTCGCCGGGTGGGTGACCGCCAGCACGACCTCGTGCTCCGAATCGATCAGAGCCTGCAGGGTTTTACGGCCCCAGGTCTGGAAGCCGAACGACACGATACGCATGAACCGAACCTCATCTTCTCGAATTAGTAAGGCTAGCCTATCCTAGTGCCCTGTGCAGCTCGGACGCGGCCCTGCGCGCCGCCCCGGAGCGCACCGAGGACTCCGCGAGCACCCGGTCGGACAGTTCGCCCAGGCAGCTGAGGTTCGGGAAGCCGGGCCCCTGCGCCATGCCCGCCATGTTCGGCAGGAAGAGCTTGGCCTCCATACCCGCCACGGCGAGGTCGTGACCGATGGCCGCCTCGAGCCGGGTGCGCTCGATCGGGCCACCGATGGCGAGCTCGACGAGATCGGCGGCATCGGAGTCGAACATCTCCAGGAACCACAGCGGCTGCCCGCCGGTGGCGTCGACCACCAGATCGAAGGTGTGGGTGGCGTCGGGGCGGCGTTCGTTGCGCAGGGTCAGCTCGATGCCCTCGCCGTCACCACCGACGCGGACCACGCGGCCCTGCAGGTGGTGCACGCGGCTGTCGCCGAGCAGGTTCTCCTGCACCCGCACCGAGAAAACACCACGGTCGGTGCGGCGCACCACATCTCGGCGCTCCTCGATGCTCAGCGCGCGCCACTTGCCCGGATCGCTGTAGAGGGAGTTCTCGAAGTAGCTCTCGCCGCGGGTGTAGATGGTGGCGGCGGGCGAGATCACCGAGACGGTGAGCACATCGTGGCGGACCAGTTCGTCCATGGCCGAACCGGCCGTCTCGCCGCCACCGATGACCGCGGCCCGCGAAGTGGACGGCAGTTCACGGCGCCCGACCAGGTCCCAGAACTCGGCGATGGACAGCATCTTCGGGTGATCGGCCAGGGCGCGGCCACTGTTGCCGGGGCCGGTGATCATCAGCGCGTCGGACTGCAGCCTGCTCTCGGCGCCGTCGGCGTCGACCACCAGGACCTCCCAGCCCTGCGCGGCGGCGGAGATCGTGCGCACGGTGGCGTGCACCACCTCGACGCCGGACTTACGCGCCACCCACTGCAGATACTTGGCCCACACGTGGTGGTGCGGACTGGGCCTGCCGCGGTCGACCCACTCGGCGTAGGTGCCGCGCTCGACCAGGAACGAGGTCCAGCTGTAGCCCATCATCGCCTCGTTGATGGCGCGGTTGTGACCACGCGCCCAGGAGGAGTGATAGGGGAAACCCACGTCCTTCTCGGGGCTGGTGCCCAGGCGGTGCTGCCCGTCGGTCCAGCCGCCGGTCGGCAGCCAATTGCCGCCCACCGCATGGGATTCGATCACGACGACCTCGGGGGCGGGAAGGCCCAGTTGCCGCAGTACCTGCGCTTTGGCCGCGACCGCCATGGCCTTGGGGCCCGCGCCGACCACCAGAAGTCTGTCCACCGAAGTTCTCCCACATTCAAGCGTTTGAGCACCCGATACCGGGGGCACTCTTACATGTTTGCATAGGCTTACCTTATATTGGGGACCGATGCCAGTCACCGTGGTGAAATCACGGACGAGCAGCATCCGACTCGCAACGATGGGAACCGAGAAGATGATCAAGAACAAGGTTCGCGCCACCACGGCCGCCTTCGCCCTCACCGCCGCCGCCGTCCTCGGCACCGCGGGCACCCTCGCGACCGCGGCCCCGGCTCTCGCCGCGCCGTCGATCGTCCGCACCACCCCCGCCCCGAGCGCCGGTCAGCTCCAGGCCAAGCTGCAGCTGGTGCTCAACACCGGCGCCGACAGCGGCACCCGCGCCAACGAGCTGGAGAACGGCGCCGCCGGCCTGCCGCTGATGGACCAGATCGGCAGCGTCATGGCCTCGGTCCCCGGCTTCGCCTGGACCGTGAGCAACGCCTACACCGAGGGCTCCTACACCTACGCCGACCTGCTGGTCACCGTGCCCGGCTTCGGCACCTTCCCGCCGATCGCGGTCAGCTGGGTCGATGTCGACGGCACCTGGAAGCTCACCTCCGAGTCGCAGTGCACCATCGCGTACTACGCGTCGCTGTCCTGCTGAACTCCCCACCAGGTCACCCGGCCCGGCAGCCCGCGGTTCGCGGGGGCCGGGCCGTCTGCTTTCCGGGCGGCCGGGTCGCGACAAACCGGAAGGGTTAGGTTAGCCTTACAACATGGGTAAAGGAACCAATGGCCTGATCATGAAGGTCTGGCGCGCCGACAACTACGAGCTGCTCGTCACCTCGGTGGAATCGGTCACCGACAAGTACCTGCGCATCGGATTCGAAGGCAACGGTGTACTCGCCGACCACCCCGCCCATCCGACCCAGTTCATCCGCATCTGGATTCCGGAAGCCGAGAGCGACAAGCTGCACCACCGCGGCTACACCCTGATCAACCAGGACCCCGAGAACGACCGCTTCGACATCGAATTCGCCCTGCACGGCGGCCCGGCCAGCCAGTGGGCGGCGCGCGCCGTCGTCGGCGACAAGCTGGAAGCCAGCTCACTCGGCATGGACGCCTCCCAGCCCGACACCGACCAGAGCGACTACGTCATCTTCGGCGACACCGCCTCGCTCCCGGCCATCAACGCCCTGCTCGACGCGATCCCCGACGCCACCGCCCGGGTCTGGCTGGAATCCCAGTACGACTCCGACCCCACGCTGCCCGTGCACGCGCACGCCAACCACGAGGTCACCTGGCTGCCCCGCGTCGACGACGGCCGACTGCTGCGCGAGAAGGCCCAGGAGATCACCTGCGTCCCCGGCACCTACGCCTGGATCGCCTGCGACGGCGCGACCACCCGCTCCCTGGTCAAGACCTTCCGCACCACCCACGCCCTCCCGAAGACCGCCATCAAGGCCCGCGCCTACTGGAAGTGACGCACACTTTGTAATAAACGTTGTCGTACAATTGCGGGCATGACCAATCCCCGCACCGGCTCGACCGCCAACGTGTCGGTGTCCATGCCGACCGACGTCCTCACCGCCGTCCGCGATCGCGCAGGGCGGCGGGGCGTCTCGGCCTACATCACCGACGCCGTTCGGCATCAGCTCGAGATGGACGGGCTCGCGGAGATAGTCACGGAGTTCGAAGCCACACACGAGCCACTGACCGAGGCCGAGATCGCCGCGGCTGCTCAGGACATGTTCGGCGACAACGGTGTCGCGGGCCAGGGCGCGGCGTGAAGGAACCTGCGACTCGCTCCGTCGTCCTGGATTCCCAAGCTTTCTCCCTGCTGCTGAAGCAGGACCGCGCCATGACCGCACGTATCGAGGCGACCCGGCGCGCCGGTATACCCGTTCGGGTATCGACTCTGACCATCGTCGAGTCGGTGTACGGCAAGACCGACTCCGCGCGTCTCGCATGGTTGCTCTCCCGGATACGGGTCGAGCCCGCGACCCAGGACGACGCACTGCTCGCGGTCGAACTCCTGCGCGACGCAGGCGGCCTCCACGGACACAAATACGCGATCGATGCCCTCGTCGCGGCGATGGCCCTACGCGCACCGGCTCCCGCACTGGTCCTCACCTCAGACCGCGACGACTGGCAAAAACTGTGCGGGCACCGGGTCGTCATTCGTGACGTTTAGACCGACCGTCGAATACGGCAACCCCTCCCGCCGTGTCTGCTCACAGGTGTGGATCGCGTCGTCGTAGACCACCCGCGCGCCTTCTACACCAGCCTGCTCAACAACCTGACCAGCCGCGGCTTCGTCGTCCTGGCCGTGGACCACCCCTACGAATCCGCCCTCACCGAACTGGCCGACGGCACCATCGCCACCACCGTCGAGAACTTCCCCGCCGACGACCCCGACGGCGTGCGCTTCATGACCGAACGACTCGAAACCCGCACCGCCGACCTGCGTTTCGTCCTCGACCAGCTCGAACACCCCGAAACTCTCGGCCTGCTCGCCACGCACATCGACCCCGCGGCGATCACCGCGATCGGCCACTCCCTCGGCGGCGCGAGCGCCCTGGCCACCCTCTCCGTCGACCCGCGCGTGCAGGCCGCGGCCAATATCGACGGCACCCTCTACGGACCCCTCCCCGACCACACGCTCACCCGCCCGGTGCTGCTCGTCGAAAGCGACCACTCCGAAACCGGCCACTCCCAGCGCTATCTCGACGGCAACGCGACCCTCCTCGACCACCTCACCGCCCCCGGCTTCCGCTACGAGATCAGCGAAGCCAACCACTACACCTTCACCGACGCCCCCCAATTCCTCGCCACCCCAGCCCGTTTCCTCCTCACCCGATTCCTCGGCGGCACCCGCGGCCCCACCGAAACCCAACACGCCACCAACGACCTCCTCACCCCCTTCCTCACCGGCCAACACGCCGCCATCCCCGCCACAGCAGCCACCCACCCCGGCATCACCGGCGGCCCGATCCCGGGCTGAGCACTTCGACCCGTCGTATCGACGCAATGATTCCGTCATTGCATGACCCGCGATACGTGGATCGGTGAACGTCGGGCCCGTCGGATCAGTGGGCGCTGAAACCCGCCCGCTGGTAGAGGCGGTGGGCCGGTTCACCTTCCGAGCGGGAGGTCAGATCGGAGCTTCGCGGCGGTGGCGGGACGTGGCGGCCCCGCCGGGGGGGTTACCCCGGGGCGCGGGGGGGGGGGGGGTGGGGGTGTTAG
>NZ_JBSGDP010000038.1:0-57355 GCF_053602435.1 Nocardia sp. NPDC004415 | reverse complement strand
GGCCACCGGCTACGGCTTCTGGCTCGGTGACGCGTTCGCCTCCGGTGGCTCGGCCGGTTACGACCACAAGGCCATGGGCATCACCGCCAAGGGCGCGTGGGAGTCGGTGAAACGGCACTTCCGGGAGATGGGCATCGACACCCAGAGCCAGGACTTCACCGTGGTCGGCGTGGGTGACATGAGCGGTGACGTGTTCGGCAACGGCATGTTGCTCTCGCGCCACATCCGGCTGGTCGCCGCGTTCGACCACCGGCACATCTTCCTCGACCCGAGCCCCGACGCGGCCACCTCCTTCGCCGAGCGCGAGCGGCTGTTCGCGCTGCCTCGCTCGTCCTGGGCCGACTACGACCGCTCGCTGATCAGTGAGGGCGGCGGCGTGTTCGAGCGGACGGTGAAATCGGTGCCGATCTCGCCGCAGGCCAGGGCCGCGCTCGGGCTGCCCGACGGGGTGCAGGCGCTCTCGCCGCCGGAGCTGGTGCGCGCGATCCTGCTGGCACCGGTGCAACTGCTGTGGAACGGCGGCATCGGCACCTACGTGAAGGCGAGCACCGAGTCCAACGGCGAGGTGGGCGACAAGTCCAACGACGCGGTGCGCGTCGACGGGAAGCAGTTGCGGGTCAAGGTGGTCGGCGAGGGCGGCAACCTGGGCGCGACGGCGCTGGGCCGCATCGAGTTCTGCCGCGCGGGCGGCAAGATGAACACCGACGCGCTGGACAACTCCGCCGGTGTCGACTGCTCCGACCACGAGGTCAATATCAAGGTGCTGCTCGACGGCGTGGTGAGCGCCGGCGCGCTGGCCCCGGCCGATCGCAATCCGCTGCTGGCCTCGATGACCGACGAGGTCGCGCGGATGGTGTTGCAGGACAATGTGGATCAGAACGCGCTCATCGGGATCGCGCGCACCGACGCGCCGCAGATGGCGAGCGTGCACGGGCGCGTCATCGACGACCTCGAACAGCGGCGCGGACTGGACCGCGAGCTCGAGGCCCTGCCGTCGACGGCGGAACTGAAGCGGCGCGCCGAGGAGGGCAGCGGGCTGGCCTCGCCGGAGCTGGCCAACCTGCTCGCGCACGTCAAGCTCGGGCTCAAGGCCGACCTGCTCGACACCGACCTGCCCGACAGCGCCTACTTCGCGCGCAGGCTGCCGCTGTACTTCCCGACCCCGCTGCGCGAGCGCTTCGGTGCCGAGATCAAGAAGCACCGGCTGCGCCGCGAGATCGTCACCACGATGATCGTCAACGAGGTGGTCGACTACGGCGGCATCACCTACGCGCACCGTCTCGGCGAGGAAGTCGGCGCGAGCACTTCCGATGTGGTGCGCGCCTTCGCCGCCGCCAGCGAGATCTTCGAACTGCACGATGTGTGGGCGCGGATCCGTGGCGCCGACGCGCCCGCCGGGGTGTGCGATCTGATGGAACTGGAATCCAAGCGCACGCTGGACCGGGCCTCGCGCTGGCTGTTGAGCAACCGGCCTCAGCCCATCGCGGTGGGCGCCGAGATCAACCGCTACCACCGCCGGGTGCAGGAACTCGCGCCGCAGGTGCCGGGCTGGTTGCGCGGGCACCACGTCACCTCGCTGACCCAGGGCGCGGCCGAGCTGATCGCGCGGGGCGCACCGACCGAGCTGGCGACCGAGGTGTTCGGGCTGCTGAGCATGTTCCCGCTGCTGGACGTGGTCGACATCGCCGACATCGCCGATCGTGACGGCGCCGAGGTGGGTGCGCTCTATTACGCGCTCAACGAGCACCTGAAGATCGATTGGCTGCTCGAGGCGGTCAGTCACCTCGAACGCGGTGACCGCTGGCACGCGCTGGCCCGGCTCGCGCTGCGCGACGACATGTACGGTTCGCTGCGTTCGCTCACCCTCGATGTGCTCTCCGGGGGTGACCCGGAGGAAACCGCCGACGAGAAAATTGCATACTGGGAGTCGAAGAACCAGTCCCGGCTGGGTCGTGCGCGCGCGGCCCTGGCGGAACTGTTCGAGTCCGGGACCCACGACCTCGCCACACTGTCGGTCGCCGCGCGACAGGTGCGGAGCATGGTGAGCGGGGTGGGCGCCCAATCGGAGGTACCACGGTGACGAGCTCGCCGAACGGCGACACCGCCGCACCCGCGGCAGATCTGGTGTTGCCGCAGCGTTTTCACGCGAAGGTCGAGATCCGCTGGTCGGATATGGATGTGTTCCAGCACGTCAACCACGCGCGGATGGTGACGCTGCTGGAGGAGGCCCGCATTCCCTGGCTGTTCGACGAGGACAAGCCCACCGCCTCGATGGGGCGCCAGGGATGCGTGCTGGTCGACCTGCACGTGAAGTACCGGGGCCAGCTGCGCCACGAGGACACCCCGCTCGATATCGCGATGTGGGTCAAGCAGTTGCGCGCGGTCGATTTCACGATCGGCTACGAGGTGCGGGCCAACGGCGCTGCCCCCGATTCGCCGCCCGCGGTCACCGCGACCACGCAGCTGGCCGCGTTCGACATCGAGACCCAGCGTCTGCGCAGGCTCAGCGACACCGAACGCGACTACCTGGCACTGTGGCGGGCCTGATTTCGTGAGTTCCGAACAGCGGGTGCTGCACACGCCCGACCCGGCCGAACGCGAGAACCTGGCCACCTTCCTCACCCGGGCGCTACGCCTGGACCCCGCCGCCGTCGTCCGGTTGCGCCGCCGCGGGTCGAGCCTCGTCTCGGCCTGGGTGGCGACCGGTTTCGAGACGCTGGCGGTGCGTACGGTCACCGCGGAACTCGGCGTCGACGACGCCACCGCCGCGGCCGACACGGTGCTGGCCGGTCTGCGCACCGGGCACCCGGTCGACCTGGGCTATTCGATGGATTCGGCCTGGCGCGGGGCGCTGCCACCGGTCGACGGCTTCACCCACGTCGATGACGTGCCCGCCCGCGCCCTGGTCGAACTGGCCGAGCGCGGGGCGGACGTGGCCCGCGAGCACGGCGGCGCGCACGGCCCGCCCGCCTCGCTGCTCGATCAGTCGGTGCTCACGGTGACCGGGGCGGATGACCTGGCCGTCGAGGTCCCGATGCGCGTCGTCTTCGCCCTCACCGCCATGGATTTCATCCCGCACGCGGGGGAGAAGGCCGAGTCGCGGCGTATCCAGCCCACCGAACTGGTTCGCGTCCGCGCGACCCGCACCTGGCTGCGTCTGGACGCTCGCTACGGTTCCGTCGCGCGGCGCCTCGGTGGCGGAATCCCGCTGTCGCCCAGCTGAACTCGCGATCCCCGCTCGGGCCGCACCGACTCGGTGCAGCCCCGGAGAACGGGACGAGCGCCGACCGGTCCGGCGGACCGTCGTGTAGCAGGAGTGGCGTCAGTGCACGCCCAGCAGGCGCAGCAATGCCGTCGTGCCCGCCGCGGCGAGCACGGTGACCAGCAGCGGTGCGCGCCGCCAGGCGAGGACACCGCCGACCGCGACCCCGGCGGGCAGCGCGAGACCGAGTTCGCCGGAGCCGGTCGGCAGGGTCGCGGTCGCCACGAGCGCCGCGAGCAAGATGAGCGCGCCGGTGTCGAGCAGGTGGATCGCCCTGGGGGACAGGCGCAGTCGATGACGCAGCGCGGGTCCGGTCCAGCGGAGCGCGTAGGTACCGGCGGCGAGGATCAGCATCGCGGGGAGCAGGGCCTGCGTGCTCATGAACGGTGCCCCTCGTGCGTCGGTCGCGCCATGTCGGTCGCCGGGGGTCGTCGCCACCACGTCCCGGCGAGCGAGGTAGCCGGGATGGCGAGCGAGGTGGTCGGCCGATGACGCAGCACGGGTCCGGTCCAGTGCAGTGCGTAGGTGCCCGCGGCGAGGATCAGCATCGCGGGGAGCAGGGCCTGCGCGCTCATGACCGGCGCCCTTCGTGCGTCGGTCGCGCCATGTCGGTCGCCGGGGGTCGTCGCCACCACGTCCCGGCGAGCGAGGTAGCCGGGATGGCGAGCGAAATGGCCGGGATGACGAGGGAGGCGGTCGCCACGGCGAGCAAGATGGCTGGGACAGCGAGGGAGGTAGTCGCCGTGGCGAGCGAGGTGGCCGCGCCGCCGAGGAGGGTGGTCGCCACGGCGAGGGAGGTGGCCGCCGCAGCGCGGGAGGTGGTCGCCGTGGCGAGCGAGGTGGCCGCGCCGCCGAGGGGGGTGGTCGCCACGGCGAGGGAGGTGGTCGGCGCAGCGCGGGAGGTGGTCGGCGCAGCGCGGGAGGTGGACGACGGTGGCGTGCTCGTATACAGGGATCGTCAGCATGGCTGCGCCGCCGGTTCGGTAGGTATCTTCTCCGGAGGTCGCAGGGCGAACACCAGGCCGGTCAGGGCGATCAGGACCGGGAGGCCGGCGGGGACGAACGGGGCGACGGCCACGGCCAGTGCGGCGCCGGCCAGGACCGGGCGCAGGGTGGATCGGTCGCGGAGGGCGGGCAGGATGAGGGCCAGCAGGATGACCGGGAAGACCGCGTCGAGACCGAGCGCGGAGGTGTCGGGAACGATCGCGCCGAGGGCGGCGCCCAGGGTCGCGCCGAGCGGCCAGCATAGGGCTACGCCGATGCCGCACGCCCAGTACGCGGCGCGTTTGCGCGCGGGATCGCCGGGGGCGGTGGCGAAGGCGACGGATTCGTCGTTGAGGACGTGGATGCCGAGGACCCGCCGCCAGCCGCGGCCGAACACCTCCGGCGCCGACAGGCCGTAGGGCAGGTGCCTGGCATTGAGCAGCAGCCCGGCCACGACCGCCGCGATCGGGCTGCCGCCGGCGGCCACGATGCCGAAGAACAGCAGCTCCGAGCCGCCGGCGAGCACCGTCACCGCCATCACGACCGGCATCCAGACCGGGAATCCGGCCGCGATCGTGGAGGCGCCGTAGGACACCCCGAACAGGCCGACGGCCAGACAGGCCGCGGCCACGGCAGTACCGGTCCGCCGATCGAGTGTTCGCCATATCGAACGCATGTTTCTCATAGTGAACGCCCGGGGTGGGTAAAGTCAACGCGAACTCGCCAGCCCCCAGGAGGCGTCGATGGACCGGCAGGACCCGGTCGCCGGACCACCCCAAGCGGTGATCGCGGCGGCGCTGCGGCGTGAACGCGCGCGCGCAGGTTTGTCGCTGACCGAGGTCGCCAGCCGGGCGGGTGTCGCGAAATCGACACTCTCGCAACTGGAATCGGGTACCGGCAATCCCAGCCTGGAGACTTTGTGGGCGCTGTGTGTCGCGCTGGAGATGCCGTTCTCGCGGCTGCTGGACCCACCCCGGCCCAATGTCCAGGTGATCCGGGCCGAGGAGGGCGCGGCGGTGCCCTCGGCCGATGCCGACTACCGGGTGACCTTGCTCGCAGCGGGCCAGTCGCACACCCGCTGCGATGTGTACCGGATCGCGGCCGAGCCGGGACATGTCCGCCGGTCCGAACCGCACACCCCGGGCGTGGTCGAGCACGTGGTGCTGGCCGCCGGGCGCGCGCTGGTCGGCCCGGCGGACGAGCCGATCGAGATCGGCCCCGGCGACTACGTGCGCTACCTGGGCGATCTCCCGCATGTCTTCGAGGCGCTGGAGCCGGGCACCTGGGCCTCGATGGTGATCGAGAGCCCCTGACTCAGGCGGCGCCTTCGCCGAGATACTGCAACCACAGCGGGTCCAGCTCGGCGGTGGTGGACAGCAGCCGCCAGTGCGGTCCCTTCGGGGAGACCAGCGGATGACGCAGCGTCCAGCCGATCTCGGCCAGCATCTTGTCGGCTTTGCGGTGGTTGCACGGGGCGCAGCTGGCCACACAGTTCTCCCACGAGTGCTCGCCGCCGCGGCTGCGCGGGATGACGTGGTCGATGGTCTCGGCCTTGCCGCCGCAGTAGCCGCACCGGTAGCGGTCGCGGTGCATGAGGGCGGCGCGGGTCATCGGGACCCGGGCGCGATAGGGCACCCGCACGTAGGTGCGCAATCGGATGACGGAGGGGATCGCCACGGCGGCCCCCGCGGAATGCAGGACCGGGGCGTCGGGGTCGTCGTGGACGGCGTCGGCTTTGGCGCAGATCAGCAGGACCACGGCGCGGCGCGCGGACAGGGCGGTGAGGGGTTCGTAGGTGGCGTTGAGGAGGAGGACCCGGCGTTTGCGCCATGCGGCGGCGTCGTGGTCTCCGGCGAGATGCAATGGCGCGGGGTGATGCGGCAGGTCGTGACGACCGGATGCGCCCGGATGGTGATCGGACAGGATGTGCAGCGGGATGGCCCCCGAGCCACGATTGTGGACGTCGGCGGGCTGGAGTTGTCGATACGCGCGCGCCTCGTGTGACCGGGCGCCTGGTCGCTGCTTCATCTTGACCTCGATTTCATGATTGGCAGGATCATGTGGTATCTGGGGTCGATACTGTCACCCAGTTGACCACGCTCGCGCCGGTATTGCACGGCTATTTTTCAAACTTCCGGGTGAACTGTGGTTGAAGGGCCATGCGTTCGTGATGCGCGCTGCCGCCGGGCGGGGCCGCCGGTCACCGGGGCACAATGGGGGACGTGACTTCAGGTGAGCAGACAACGACCTCGTTCTACGACGCGGTGGGTGGCGCGCAGACCTTCCAGCGGCTCGTGTCGGTGTTCTATCGCGAGGTCGCGGCCGACGAGATCCTGCGGCCGATGTACCCGGAGGCCGACCTCGGCCCGGCCGAGCGGCGGCTGCGGATGTTCCTCGAGCAGTACTGGGGCGGGCCGCGCACCTACTCCGACGAGCGCGGGCACCCGCGGCTGCGGATGCGCCATCATCCGTTCGTCATCGGGCCGCTCGAGCGCGATGCCTGGATGCGGTGCATGACCATCGCCGTGGGGGAGATCGAGCCGTCGATCCTGGACGACGAACACCGCAAGGCCCTACTGGACTACTTCCAGATGGCGGCCGCGTCCTTGCAGAACGCCCCGTAGCCGACCCGGCGGGGTGCCCCACGTTCGCTGATGACCGGCAGGTGGCGGCCCGATTTCGCGGCGATATCGAGGTTTACCGCGAGGTTTCGGCCCGGCGTGGCCGACGCTGGCGATTTGCCGGATCGTGAGAAAGTGCCGCGCCACAGGAATATCGCGGGCGGTTTTTGGCAATATTGCGGGTGTGACACAGACACCTGCCTCGCCGGTGCCGGGGGACAAAAGCACCGCTCCGTGGTGGACAACCGCCGTGTTCTATCAGGTCTATCCGCGTTCTTTCGCCGACTCCGATGGTGACGGAATCGGCGATCTGGGCGGTGTACGCGAGAAGATCGGCTACCTCGAGCTACTCGGTGTCGACGCGCTGTGGATCTGTCCGGTGATGCGTTCGCCGCAGGCCGACGGCGGGTACGACGTGTCCGATCCGCGCGACATCGACCCGCTGTTCGGCGGGCTGGCCGCGATGGACGAGCTCATCGCCGAGGCGCACGATCGCGAGATCAAGGTCACGATGGATCTGGTACCCAATCACACCAGCGTCGAACATCCCTGGTTCACCGCGGCGCTGGAGGCCACACCCGGCAGCCCCGAGCGGGCCCGCTACATCTTCCGGGACGGCCGCGGTCCCGACGGCGCCGAGCCGCCCAACAACTGGCCCAGCATCTTCGGTGGCTCGGCCTGGACCAGGGTCACCGAGGCCGACGGCACGCCCGGCCAGTGGTACCTGCACATCTTCGCCGCCGAACAGCCCGACCTGAACTGGGAGAATCCCGAGGTCGCCGACGACTTCGAGAAGACGCTGCGGTTCTGGCTCGACCGCGGCGTCGACGGGTTCCGCATCGACGTGGCGCACGGCATGGCCAAGCCCGCCGGGCTGCCCGACATGGCCGAGGTCACCACCCGGCTGCTGGTCAACGACGACGACGATCCGCGCTTCAACGACCCCGGCGTGCACGCCATCCACCGCCGCATCCGCACCGTGCTCGACGACTACCCGCACGCGGTGTCGATCGGTGAGGTGTGGGTCGAGGACAACATCCGCTTCGGCGAATACGTGCGCCCCGACGAACTGCACCTGGCCTTCAACTTCCGCCTGGCCGAGACCCCGTTCACCGCCGAGGGGGTGCGCGCCGCGATCACGCATTCGCTGGACGCGGTGAGTGCGGTGGGCGCCCCGCCGACCTGGACGCTGTCCAATCACGATGTCGAGCGCGAGGTGACCCGCTACGGCGGCGGCAAGGTCGGCGTGGCCAGGGCCAGGGCGATGATGATGGTGGAGCTGGCGCTGCCCGGCGCGGTCTTCGTCTACAACGGCGCCGAACTCGGCCTGCCGAATGTCGACGATCTGCCCGAGGAGGTCCTGCAGGACCCGGTGTGGGAGCGTTCCGGTCGCACCGAACGCGGTCGTGACGGCTGCCGGGTGCCGATCCCGTGGGAGGGCCGGACCCCGCCCTTCGGCTTCACCGAGGGGCCCGATTCCTGGCTGCCGATCCCCGCCGACTGGGCCGACCGCACGGTGGAATCCCAACTGGAGACACTGCATTCGACGCTGTCGCTGTACCGGCTGGCCATCGACCTGCGTGGCACCCGGCCGGAATTCGCCGGCGACCGGATCGAGTGGTACGGCAGTCCCGACGGGGCCCTGGCCTTCCGCAGGCCGGGCGGGCTGATCTGTGTTCTCAACGCCACCGACGAACCGATCCAGCTGCCGCCGGGGGAGGTGCTGCTGGCCGCAGCGCCCGTCGTCGACGACCGGTTGCCCGCCAACGCGGCGGCCTGGCTGGTGTGAATCGGACGGGACACGCACGCCGAACCGATGACCGGAGGATGAACTACTACACAGCATCGTCTACCGTTGGACCGTGAGCATTCTCGAGACAGTGCTGATCTTCGTCGGCATCCCGGCCGCGATCTACTTCGCGATCGCGGGTTTGTCCTATCTCGGTAAGCCACTGCCCGGTGAGAAGCCGGCCCACTTCGCACTCGGGCAGAAGTGGACCCACTCGCCGGTGCTGTGGAGCGCTACCGACGAGGTGACCGCTGCTGCGGGTCACCACACCGCCGAGCCGCATGGCAGCCATGCGGCTCTCGAAGCCGCCGACGCGGCGCTGATCGGAGGCCGGGCAAGTGGCAAGTTCTAAGTGGCCCGCGGTGGTCGAGGCCGACCTGCCGCACGGTTCCGCGCTCACCAGCAGCGGCCGCGTCTCGGGTGTGCACGAGTCGGGCACCGTCTTCGACGAGGTGCCGTTCACCGACCGTGAGCGCATCATGCTCGACAACGCGCTCACCGAGGCGACCCGCGCGACCAAGGTGCGCTTCAACGTCTACCTGGGTGATCTGGGCGGCGACCCGGCCACCGGCGCCGACGAACTGCTGCCGAACACGCCCGAGTCGGCCGACTCGGTGCTCATCGCCGTCTCGCCCAACCAGGGTGCGATCGAGGTGCGCTCGGGTGCGAACGTGGCCGAGCGGGCCAACGACCGCATCTGCCAGCTCGGCGTCACCGCCGCGCTGGCCTCGTTCCGCCAGGGCAACCTGATCGACGGCCTGATCTCGGCGGTGCGCGTGATGTCGGCCGCCATCGGCCGCTAGTTCCGCTGTTCCGCCGTCCGGCGCGTTCACCCGCGAAGGTGAACGCGCCGTTGGTGTCTCGGTCGCCGGATCGGCATCGAGTAGTCTGAGCGGCGGTTTACCGGCCGCGCGTGGCGGCCGGCGGTGGCGCTGGGGGGAAGATGCGGACAGGAATCGGTCGCGGGATCACGGCGGTGGCGCTGGCCTGTGTGCTGGCCGGATGCGGGCAGGACGCGCCCGGCGTGGACGGGCCGGTGGCGGGTGCGCCGCGGGCGCAGTTCTACACCCCCACACCGGAATCGGTGCCGGGTGCGCGCGCGTCGGTGATCCGGGTCGAGCCGTTGACCGGACCGCAGGCGGTGCCGGGCGCGCGCAACTATCTGGCGCTGTACCGCTCGGTGGACCGCACCGGCGCGACGGTCGCGGTATCGGGCACGCTGGCCGTGCCCGAGGGCACACCGCCCGCGGGTGGCTGGCCGTTGATCTCCTGGGCGCCCGGGACCAGCGGGGTCGCCGATGTGTGCGCGCCCTCGCGGTCGGAGGGTTCCTCGCCGAGCCGCGACGACCAGGCCCGCTGGATCGCCGCGGGCTATGCCGTGGCCAGGACCGACTACCAGGGCCTCGGCACCCCCGGTGACCACGGCTATCTGATCGGTGAGACCGAGCAGCGCGCGGTGGCCGATCTCGCCGTCGCCGCCCGCGCCATCGACGAGTCGGTGGGGTCGCGCTGGGTCGCCATGGGTCATTCGCAGGGCGGGCACGCGGCCCTGTTCGCCGCGAGCGCGTCGGCCGGGTGGGCACCGGACACGCCGCTGCTGGGTGCGGTCGCGCTGGCGCCGGTCTCGCATCTGGGCCAGCAGGTGCGGATGGCGAAGTGGACGGTGTCCAACCCGCTCGGCAAGGTCGGCGCGGGTGACCTGGCGGTGTACGTGCCGCTGCTGGTGCGCGGCGCGCAGACGGTCGTGTCCGTCGACCCGGGCCGGTTCCTCACCGAGCGGGCGGTGACGATGCTGCCCATCGCCGACTCCGAATGCAGTGCGGGCCTGCGTGACCGGAGCAAATGGGGCGGGCTGTCCACCAAGGACGTGTTCACCCGCGACGGCGACCTCTCGGCGCTGCTGGGTGTCCTCGACGACAACGATCCCAGCGGGCTCTCGTTCACCACCCCGGTGCTCGTGCTGCAGGGCCGCGACGACCTGACCGTGCTCCCGGCCTCGACCGACGCCATGGTCTCCGACCAGCAGAACAACGGCCAGGACGTGGACTACCGCAAGTTCGACGACACCGACCACAGCGAGATCGTGGCCGCCTCCTTCGCCGACGCCCTGGCCTGGGTGGACGCGCGGTTCGGCATCAGCCGCTGAGCCGGTTACGCCGAGAGCAGAAGAGCGCGGTGTTCGCGCCGGCCGGTCCCTACCCTCGGAGTATGGGCGAGCACAAGGGATTGCGTGTGATTCCGGGCCGACGCGAACGGCGGCCGGAACCGCTGTGGCGCGAGGCGCTGGGCGAACACCTGCGCACGCTGCGACAGAAGCAGCGTTCCACCCTGGTGGAGACCGCCGGACGGGCGGGGATCTCGCCGCAGTACCTGTCCGAGGTCGAACGTGGCCGCAAGGAGCCGTCGAGCGAGATGATCGCCGCGCTCGCCGGTGCGCTGGGGACCTCGGTGGGTGAACTCGTCGGCCGGGTCGCCGAGACGATGCGCGGGCGCGCGGCCGTCCCCGCGGCGGTGGTGGTCGGCGGGGACCGCGGGATCGCCGCGCCGATGCCGATGACACCGCCGCGCGCAGTCGCCCCGAACGCGGTGTTGCTGGCTGCCTGAGCGGCCCTCTCAGCGCGCGGCGACCGAGTCGACGAGCCCGCGCACCATGTCGACCAGGGCGTTGACCGGCATCTCCGGGTCGATCGCGCGCTGCACACCGAGCCCGATGCCGAGCGAGAGCATCTGCAGTGCCGCGTCTTCGGGCGAGGTCCGCAGGGTGACACCCATCTGTTCGGTGTGGACCTGGATCAGGGAACCCAGCATCGCCGTGAGGGTGCGGCGGCGGGCGGCCAGTTCGGTGCGGATCTCCGGCAGGTGCCGGGTGCTGGTGGCGAATTCGACTTCCAGGGCCGTCCAGCCGACATCGCCGATGTTCTCGTCGGCCCAGCGGCCGAACCCGTCGATGCGCTCGCTCAGGGTGCCGGGTGTCAGCACCGCCGCCGAGAGCGACTCGGCGCGTTCCACGTGCACCACGTCCAGCACCGCCAGCCCCAGCTCGTGCTTGGTGGCGAAGTTCGAGTAGACCGCGCCCTTGGAGAATCCGGCCGTCGCGGCCACCTTCTCCAGCGAGGTCACGTTGTAGCCGTCGGCCAGGAACAGCTGCTTGGCGGTCTCGACCAGCCGCTCGCGGGTGAGAGCGTGCGACTGCTTGCGCGACATCCTGGCCATGTGCGGGAGTTTAGCAAGTAGGGCTACCGCTGGAATTCAAATACCGTTAGTATCCGAATCATGACTACTCGACGTGGCCTCGCCATCGGATGCGGTGGCGTCCTCGGCTTCGCCTGGACCGCGGTCGCCCTCGCGGCGGTCGAACGCGCCCTCGACTGGGACGCGCGCACCGCCGAGGTCCTCATCGGCACCTCGGCCGGGGCGGAGATCGTCGCCGCGCTCGGCTCCGGCCGCACCCCCGCCGACCTGCTCGCCGCTCTCGACGCCGCCCCCGGCGCCGACCCGGTGCTCGCCCGGCACGTGGCCGCGGACCCGGGCAAGCTGCCCCCGCTCCCGCGACTCGGGCTGCCCGGTCTCGGCCTGATCGGCGCGGGCGTGCGCCGCGGCTCGGCCTACACCGCGCTGGCCGGTCTGCTGCCGCGCGGCGGCGGTGACGCGGGCTGGCTGCGCGACTTCGGCCGGGCGCTGGCCGCCCCGGACGGCTGGGTGCGACACCCGGCCACCTGGTTGATCGCCGCCGACGCTGCTACCGGCGAACGCGTGGCCTTCGGCGCGGCCGGCTCGCTGCCGGCAGCCCGACCGGTCGCGGCGCAGTCCGCCGCCAGGGTTGCCGAACCCGATGGCCGGATGCCCGCCGTCCCCCTCGGTGACGCCATCGCCGCGTCCTGGGCGATCCCCGGCTGGTTCCCGCCGGTACGCATCGCCGATCGCGACTACGTCGACGGCGGCGCGGTCTCCTCGGTCTCGGCCGACCTGCTCGCGCCGCTGGAACTCGACGAGGTGGTCGTGATCGCCCCGATGACCTCGGCCGGCGGCGAACCCGCCACCGGCGTGGACCGCGTGGAACGGCTGCTGCGCGCGCAGATGACCCGCGGTCTCGATCGCGAGATCGCCCAGCTGCGAGCGGCGGGCACCCGGGTGATCCGGGTCGAGCCCAGCGCCGTCGACCTGGCCGTGATGGGCCCGAATTTCATGGATATCGCGCGGCGCGCGGCGACGCTGGAGATCGCCCGCCGCACCGCACCCACCCGTGTCGCGGCGGCCGTCCGCGCGGCACACGAAGGAGTCACCCTGTGAGCAACCACCACGACGTGATCGTGATCGGCGCCGGTATCTCCGGTATCTGCGCGGCGATCAAACTGGCCGAGGCGGGCATCGACGACGTGCTGATCGTCGAGAAGGCCGAGACCTTCGGCGGCACCTGGCGCGCCAACACCTATCCGGGCTGCGCCTGCGATGTGCCCTCGGGGCTGTACTCGTTCTCCTTCGCGCCCAACAGCGAATGGTCGCGGCTGTTCGCGCCGCAGCCGGAGATCCTCGCCTACGTCGAGCGGGTGGCGCGCGAGCGCGGGCTGGCCGCGCGGACCCGCTTCGGCGTCGAGGTCACCGCCGCGCACTGGGCCGAGGACCGCTGGCGGCTGAGCACCAGCGACGGCGAGCTCACGGCGCGCTTCGTCGTCTCGGCCGCGGGCCCGTGGAACGAGCCGCGCTTCCCCGAGATCCCCGGCCTGGCCGAATTCCCCGGCGAGGTCTTCCATTCCGCGCGCTGGAACCACGACTACGACCTGCGCGGCAAGCGGGTGGCGGTGGTGGGCTCGGGTGCCTCGGCGGTGCAGTTCGTGCCCGCCATCGCGCCCGAGGTGGCCGAACTGCACCTGTTCCAGCGCACCGCGCAGTGGGTGCTGCCGAAGTTCGATCATCCGGTGCCCGAGGTGGAGAAGCGGGTGATGCGCCGGGTTCCGTTCGCGCACAAGGCGTTGCGGCGGATCGAGTACACCATCATGGAGGGGCTCGGTGTCGCGTTCCGGCATCCGCGCCCGCTCATGCAGACGGTGCAGGCCGTCGGCTCGGCGTATCTGCGCGCGGTGGTGCGTGATCCGGCGCTGCGCGCCAAGCTCACCCCCGACTATCTGCTGGGCTGCAAGCGGATCCTGTTCTCCAACAGCTACCTGCAGTCGCTGACCCGCCCCAATGTCGACGTGCATGCCACCGGCGTGGCCGAGTTCCGGGGCAGCACCGTCGTCGGGTCCGACGGCAGCACCGCCGAGGTCGACGCCGTCATCCTCGGCACCGGCTTCCACATCCTCGACACCCCGCTGGCCGACATCGTCTTCGGCGCCGACGGCCGCAGCATGGCCGAACACTGGAAGGGCTCGCCGGAGGCGTACCTGGGCACGGTGACCACCGGTTTCCCCAACGCCTTCACCGTGCTCGGCCCCAGCCTCGGCACCGGTCATTCCTCGGCGTTCGCGATCCTGGAGGCCCAGGTGGACTACCTGGTGTCGGCGATCACCGGCGCCCGGCGCGCGGGCTGGTCGGTGCTCGACGTGCGCCCGCAGGTGCAGGCCGACTACGTCGACCAGGTGCAGGACGCGCTGGTGAGCACCGTCTACAACGCGGGCGGTTGCCAGAGTTACTACCTGGATGTCAACGGCCGCAACAGCTTCAGCTGGCCGTGGTCCACCGGCGAACTGACCCGCCGGGTGAGCGCCTTCGACCCCGCCGACTTCACCATCACCCACGAGGACAAGGACGCAGCATGAGCTACCCCCGGATCGACCTGGACGGTGCGCTGGTCGCGATCACCGGCGCCGCCCGCGGGATCGGCCTGGCCACCGCCAGGGATTTCGTCGCGGCGGGCGCCTACGTCGCGCTCGGCGACCTGGACGAGGCACTGGCCGTGCAGGCCGCCGCCGAACTCGGTGACCGCGCGCTCGGGCACGCGCTCGACGTCACCGACAAGACCTCCTACGCGACCTTCCTCGACGCCGCCGCCCGGTGGCGTGGCGGCCCGCTCGACGTGCTGGTCAACAACGCGGGCGTGATGCCCAACGGCGCGTTCCTCGACCAGTCCGACCGGATCGACCAGCTCACCATGGACGTCAATGTCTACGGCGTCATCCACGGCATGCGCCTGGCCCTGCCCGGCATGGTCGCGCGCGGCTACGGACACGTGGTGAACGTGGCCTCGCTGGCGGGCAAGTTCCCGATCAAGGGCCTGGCCGTCTACAACGCGAGCAAGTTCGCCGTCGTCGGCCTGACCGCGGCGACGCGCCTGGAGATGGACGGCACCGGCGTCAGCGTGAGCGCGGTGCTGCCCTCGGCGGTGCGCACCGAGCTGAGCTCCGGCATCGACTACGGCATCCTGCCCGCCGTCGACCCGGAGGACATCGCCGCCGCCGTGGTGCGCACTGTCAGAACGCGGGCCGCCGAGACGGCCGTGCCGGGGTATGTCGGCCTGGCCGCCAATGCCGCCGGGCTGGTGCCCGAACCGGTGATGCGGGTGTTGCGCAAGGCCGCCCATGACGACGCCGCGATCACCCGCGTCGACGACAAGGTCCGCCGCGCCTACCTGGACCGCATCGAAAAGCAGTGAGGCTCACTCCCGTTCGTGCAGCACCCGGTCGACCAGCCCGTAGTCCAGCGCGGTCTCGGCGGTGAACACCCGGTCGCGGTCGGTATCGCGACGCAGGGTCTCCGGGGTCTGACCGGTGTGCTTCGACAGGATCGCCTCGATCGCCGCGCGCATGCGCACGATCTCGTCGGCCTGCAGGATCAGGTCCGGGATGGTGCCCTGACCGCGGGTCGCGGGCTGGTGCAACACGATCCGGGTGTGCGGCAGCATGGCGCGATGTCCCGCGGCACCCCCGGCCAGCAGGACGGCGCCGACCGCGATGGCCTGGCCGACACAGGTGGTGTGCACCGGCGCCTTGATGAAGCACATGGTGTCGTAGACGGCGAGCATGGCCGACAGGTCGCCGCCCTCGCAGTTGATGTAGAGGCTGATCGGCTGGCCGGGGCTGTCGGACTCGAGGTGCAGCAGTTGCGCGATGAGCGCGTTGGCGACCCCGGAGTCGATCGGGGTGCCGAGATAGACGATGCGTTCGCTGAGCAGGTGCGAGTAGATGTCGGTGATCCGCTCGCCCCCGCGATGCTGGGACACGACATTGGGGATCGTGTAGCTGGTCACGGTGCCTCCTCGGCTAGACGGTGATACCGATGCGGTGACGGTTGGGGACGACCTGGTCGAAGGACTCGACGATGTGGTCGATGAAGCCGTAGTCCAGGGCCTGGGTGGCGGTGAACCAGCGGTCGTGCAGGGAATCCTCGTAGACGCGGTCGAAGGGCTGACCGGTGTCGGCGGCGATCAGGCCGAGCACCGTGTCGACGGTGTAGCGCAGATCGTCGGCCTGCACCTCCACCTCCACCGCGCTGCCGCCGATGCCCGCCGAGCCCTGGTGCATGAGGATGCGGGCGTGCGGCAGCGCGAAGCGGCGCCCCGGCGATCCCGAGGACAGCAGGAACTGCCCTGCGCTGCACGCCAATCCGAGTGCGAGGGTGGACACCTCGCACGGCACCAGGCGCATCACATCGCGAATCGCGAGCATCGAGGGCACCGAGCCGCCGGGGGAGTGGATCCACAGCGAGATCGGCGCCTCGGGTGATTGCGCGGCCAGGGTCAGCAGCTGGGTGATGAGCAGCGTGCCGTTGTCGTCGTCGAGCGCGCCGTCGAGCACGAGAATCCGGCGGGCGAACAGTTGCTCGCGGGCCCGCCAGCTGAACATCGGGGTCTTGTCGTCGTGTGCCATGGCTCCACGGTGCCCCGCGCACAACAGAATTCGCCGCTCACGCTGCTCTCAGCGGATCTGCTCAGAGCAGCGTGAGCGGGTGGGTTCTACTTGGCGTCGAATTCCCGTGCGCGCAGGGAGCGTTCGATGCCCGCGCGGCCCTCGGAGACCAGGCGGTAGAGGGCGGGCGGGTGGTCGCCGGCGAGGAACTCGTCGGCCTTGGCCACCGCGTCCTCGCTGATCGCCCAGTGCGGGTAGAGGCCGACGACGACGGTCTGGGCGACCTCGCTGGAGCGGCGCTCCCAGACGGCGGGGATCTGGGCGAAGTACTTGTCCACGTACGGGGCAAGCAGTTCGCCCTGACCGGCGGGGGCGAACCCGCCGACGATGGCGCGGGCGGTGATGTTGGGCACCGAGTCGTCGCCCATCACGGTGTCCCACGCCTTGGCCTTGACCTCGGCGATCGGGCGCGCGGTGGCGGCGGCGGCGGCCTGCCGCTTGCCCGCGGCGGTGGGGTCACCGGCGAGTTCGGCGTCGATGGCGGGGGTGGGCAGCCCGTCGGCGTCGATCCGGCCCGCCGCGGCCAGCGCGGTGACGATGCGCCAGCGCAGGTCGGTGTCGACGGTGAGGCCGGCCAGCCCGGCGGCCGACGGGTCGGCGTCGAGCAGCGCGGTGAGCACCTCGGTGTGTCGCGGTGCCAGCTTCGCGCCGGTCAGGGCGTTGACGAAGGCGAGCTGATGATCCGACCCGGCCTCGGCGGCGCGGGCCAGCTCGAGCAGCCGGTCGGCGAAACCGGGCCAGCCCTCCTGCTCGGCCCAGCCCGGATCGGCGTAGCTGCCGATGGCCGTGTTGGCCTGCATGAGCAGCCGCTGCACCACGCCGATCTCGGTCTCGGCGCCGATCCCGCGCTGCACCAGCGCCACGAAATCGCGGGCCTTCATCTCGGCCTGGCGGGTCATCTCCCAGGCCGCCGACCAGGCCAGCGTGCGCGGCAGCGAGTCGGCGATGTCGCCGATGCGCCGCACCGCGACCTCCAGCGACTCCGGGTCCAGGCGCAGCGAGCAGTAGGTGAGGTCGTCGTCGTTGACCAGCACCAGCTGACCGCGCGCCGCCCCGACCAGCTCGGGCACCTCGGTGCGCGCGGCGGCGGCCAGGTCGAGTTCCACGCGCTGGGTGCGCACCAGCTTGCCCTCGACATCGTCGTAGACGCCGATCGCGATCCGGTGCACGCGGTGTTCGCCCGCGCCCGGCTCGGCGCCGTCCTGCACCACCGCGAAACTCTCGAAGGTGCCGTCGGCGGCCACGGTGAACTCCGGGCGCAGGATATTGAGACCGGTGGTCTTGAGCCACTGCGCGCCCCAGTCCGACAGGTCGCGGCCCGAGGCCTTCTCCAACGCGCGCAGCAGATCGTCGAACGTGGCGTTGCCGTAGGCGTGTTCGGCGAAGTAGTCGCGCAGCCCGGCCAGGAACGGCTGCAACCCGACATAGGCCACCAGCTGCTTGAGCACCGAGGCGCCCTTGGCGTAGGTGATGCCGTCGAAGTTCACCTCGACCGCGTGCAGGTCGGGGATGTCGGCGGCGATCGGGTGGGTCGAGGGCAGCTGGTCCTGGCGGTAGGCCCAGGACTTCTCGACGTTGGCGAACGTGGTCCAGGCGCTGGTGTATTCGGTGGCCTCGGCCTGGCACAGCACCGAGGCGAAGGTGGCGAACGACTCGTTGAGCCACAGGTCGTCCCACCACTTCATGGTGACCAGGTCGCCGAACCACATGTGCGCCATCTCGTGCAGCACGGTCTCGGCGCGGCGCTCGTAGGAGGCGCGGGTCACCTTGGACCGGAAGACATAGTCCTCGAGGAAGGTGACCGCGCCCGCGTTCTCCATCGCGCCCGCGTTGAACTCCGGCACGAACAGCTGGTCGTACTTGCCGAAGGCGTACGGCACGCCGAAGTTCTCGTGGTAGAAGGCGAAACCCTGCTTGGTCTCGGTGAACAGGCGCTCGGCGTCCATGTGGTCGGCCAGCGAGGCGCGGCAGAACAGACCCAGCGGGATCTCGCCGTGCTCGTCGCGGTAGGAGTCGGTCCAGGTGGCGTACGGGCCCGCGATCATGGCGACCAGGTAGGTGCTCATCTTCGGCGTGGTGGCGAAGGTGTGGCGCACGACGGCGCCGACGCTGTGCTGCTGGGCGGTGGCGCCGTTGGACACCACCTGCCAGTCGGCGGGCGCGGTGGCCACGATGTCGAAGGTGGCCTTGAGGTCGGGCTGGTCGAAGCAGGCGAACATGCGCTTGGCGTCGGCGGTCTCGAACTGCGAGTACAGGTAGACCTTGTCGTCGGCCGGGTCGACGAAGCGGTGCAGGCCCTCGCCGGTATGCGAGTACTCGCAGTCGGCCTCGATCACCAGTTCGTTGTCGGCGGCCAGGTCCGGCAGCGCGATGCCGGTCGACTCGTCGTAGCCGCTGATGTCGAGCGGGTTGCCGTTGAGCACGGCCGAACGCACCTGCGCGGCCACCAGATCGACGAAGGTGCTCGCCCCTGCCGTCGCGGAGAAGGTGACGGTGGTCTTGGAACCGAAGGTGTCCGACACTTCCGACCCCGCGCCTCGCGGCTGGTCGGTGAGGTCGAGTTCGATCCGGTAGTTCCGCACGGCCACCGTGGCGGCGCGTTCGACCGCCTGGTCGCGGGTGAGATTCGGGGCGGACATAGATCTCCTTCGTCGTCGACGAACACGGCACGGGTCGTGCGTTCCGGTGGGCACCGGCGCGCACATCAGCGTCCACAATGCCACCTGCCGCCCACCGCCGCTCCCGGGTTCGCACCGGACCCGGGAGCGGCCGCGCCCGCGCCGGGTCAGCGCACGGTGACGACCAGTTTTCCGAAGGTGCGGTCGGTGTCGCCGAGGGCGTGGGCTTGTGCCGAGTCGGCGAGGGGGAACACCCCGGCGATGGTGGGTGCGATGGTGCCCGTGGCGAGCAGGTCGGCGATGGCGGTCATGCCCGCGTGGTCGGCCTCGACGAGCAGGGCGGCCATCCGCACGCCCAGGCGGTCCGCCGCCGCGCGCAATTCCTCCACTCCGGTCGGCTTGATCGTGATCAGCAGCCCACCCGCGCGCAGCGTCGGTAGCGAGCGCAGGCTGTTCTCGGCGCCGAGGGTGTCGAGCACGATGTCCACGTCGCGCACCGCCTCCGCGAAGTCGACGGTGCGGTAGTCGATGAGTTCGTCGGCGCCGAGTGCCCGCAGCTGTTCGTGTTTGGCGGCACTGGCCGTCCCGATCACATACGCGCCCCGCGCTTTCGCGATCTGCACCGCCAGATGGCCCACCCCGCCCGCGGCGGCGTGGATCAGCACCCGCTGTCCCGCTTCGACCTTCGCGGTGTCGACCAGTGCCTGCCAGGCGGTGAGCGCGGCCAGCGGGGTCGCCCCGGCCACGATGTGATCGACGGATTCCGGCTTGCGGGCGAACGCCCTGGCCGGGCCGGTGACGTATTCCGCCATCGACCCGTGCCCGTAGGGATAGGGCAGCATGCCGAACACCTCGTCGCCCGGTGCGAACAGGGTGACGCCGAAGCCGACGGCCTCGACGACACCGGAGACATCCCAGCCCAGCACGAACGGCGGCGGGGGCAGGAACAGGCCGTCGAGCGCGCGGTGCTTCCAGTCGGTGGGGTTGAGCCCGGCCGCGTGCACCCGGACGAGCACTTCGCTCGGACCCGGGGTGGGGCGGGGCAGTTCGATCTCGCGCAGGACCTCGGGTCCGCCGAGTGTGTCCTGGCTGATGGCGCGCATGGTTTCGGTCATGGCGTAGACGGTGCCGGAATCCGGTCGCCCGGAAAATGGCAGAATAGTCATCATTCGATAGAATCGTGCCATGCATCGCGTGGTGGTTCTGGCTCTCGACGGCGTCTATCCGTTCGAACTCGCGACGCCGCAACGGATCTTCGGCACCCTCACCGATCGCTACGAGGTGCTGACCTGCTCGGCCGACGGGCAGCCCGTGCGCACCAATGCCGACTTCCGGATCGTCGTCGAACACGGACCCGAACTGCTGAGCACCGCCGACACCGTGATCGTTCCCTCCTGCGACACCGCCGAGGCGCTGGCCGGGCTGAGCGCGTCCACCCGCGCCGCGCTCGCGCGCGTCCGCCCCGGTGCCCGGATCGTCTCGATCTGCACCGGTGCGTTCGTGCTGGCCGCCGCGGGTCTGCTCGACGGCCGCCCCGCCGCCACGCACTGGCGCCTGGCCGACACGTTCCGGAAGCACTTCCCGCGCGTCCGGCTCGATGCCGACGTGCTGTTCGTCGACGACGGTGACGTGCTGACCTCGGCGGGCGCGGCCTCGGGCGTCGACCTGTGCCTGCACCTGGTGCGCGCCGACCACGGCAGCGCGGTGGCCAATCAGGTGGCGCGCCTGTGTGTGGTGCCGCCTTGGCGCGAGGGCGGCCAGGCCCAATTCATCGACCAGCCGGTCCCCGATCCCGCCCAGGCGAGCACCGCCGCGACCCGGCACTGGGCCCTGGAGAACGTGGCACTGCCGCTCACGATCACCGAGCTCGCCGCCCACGCCCGTATGAGCCCACGCACCTTCGCCCGACGCTTCGGCGACGAGGTCGGCATGAGCCCGGGCCGCTGGCTCACCCAGCAGCGGGTGGCCAGGGCCCGGCACCTGCTCGAGGCCAGCGAGTTGTCGGTCGAGCAGATCGCCGGGCGGGTCGGTTTCGCCACCGGAACCTCACTGCGCCAGCACTTCCAGGCGAGCGTCGGCGTGGCACCCCTGGCCTACCGCCGCACCTTCCGGCTCGTCGGGGACGACCGCGCGACGGCCTGACGCCTCGGCCCACCGCCGACAGTGGCTCGCCGGCGCGACCCTCGGCGACGCGATCGTCGCCGCGCGACCGCTGCACCGGGAAATGTGACCGGCCTCGCGTCGCGGTGACCAGGCCCGATCCGGCGCCGGGCCGGCCGGTAGAGTTCGCACGGACATCAGTCCGTATGCCCAGGATTCGGAGGCTCGACGTTGAAGCATGTGCACGCCGGGAAAGTTCGTGACCTCTACGAGGACGGCGACACCCTGCTGCTCGTTGCCTCCGACCGCGTGTCGGTCTACGACGTCGTGCTGCCCACCCCGATCCCGGACAAGGGCGCGCTGCTGACCCAGCTGTCGAACTGGTGGTTCGAGTACTTCACCGGCATCCCCAACCACGTGGTCTCGGCCACCGATGTGCCCGCCGAGTTCGCCGGGCGCGGTATCCGGGTCAAGCCGCTGAAGATGGTGCAGGTCGAGTGCATCGCGCGCGGGTACCTCACCGGCTCGGGCCTCAAGGAGTATCAGCAGTCCGGCACCGTGTCGGGCATCGCGCTGCCGCCCGGCCTGCGCGACGGCGACAAGCTGCCCGAGCCGATCTTCACCCCGTCGACCAAGGCCGCCGAGGGCCACGACGAGGCGATCAGCTTCGCCGACGTGGTGAATCAGGAGGGCCGCGAGGTCGCCGAGAAGCTGCGCGATCTGACCCTCGAGATCTACGCGCGCGGAGCCGAGCACGCGGCCACAGCCGGCGTGATCGTCGCCGACACCAAGGTCGAATTCGGGTGGGACGGTGACGTGCTCACCCTCGGCGACGAGGTGCTCACCTCGGACTCCTCGCGCTTCTGGCCCGCCGACGAATGGGAGCCGGGCCGCCCCCAGCGCTCCTTCGACAAGCAGTTCGTGCGCGACTGGTCGACCTCCACCGGCTGGAACAAGGAGTACCCGGGCCCGGAGATCCCCGCCGACATCGTCGAGGCGACCCGCCGCAAGTACGAGGACGCCTACGAGCGCATCACCGGCAAGACCTGGACCGGTATCCCGGCCTGACCCCGTGCGCGGCGCCGGTCAGTGCACCGGCGCCGCGACGCCCTTCACCTCGCACACGTGCGCCATGTGGGCGCTGCCCCACGCGCCCAGTGGCGCCAGCGCCGCGTTGAGTGCGACCCCGAGCTCGGTCAGGGAGTACTCGACCTTCGGCGGCACCTGCGGATAGATCTCGCGCCGCACGATCCCGTCGTGCTCGAGTTCGCGCAGCTGCTGGATCAGCATCTTCTCGGTGACCCCCGGCACCAGCCGTTTGAGCTCGCCGAAACGCTGGGTGCCGGTCGACAGCGCCCACAGGATCAGCGCCTTCCACTTGCCGCCCACCACGTCGAGCGCGGCATCGATACCGCAGGAATACGGCCGTTCTCGCTGCTTCACGCGCGCCTCACTTACCTTTTGGTGAGTATTGGACTTGATAGTCGGTACTTGTCGATTGTATCGCGCGGGGCGACCCTGGAAGGGCAGCACCGACCGGTGGTGCGCACTACGGGACAAGGGGAAGACATGTCCGATTCGGTGACAGCACAGCGGGTTTCGGTCCTCGGACTCGGCGCCATGGGTACCGCGCTGGCGCGGGCGCTGCTGGCCGCCGGGCACGAGGTGACCGTGTGGAACCGCACCGCCGCGCGGGCCGAGGCGCTGGTGGCCGAGGGCGCTACGGCGGCGGCGACGGCGGGGGAGGCGCTCACCGCGGCCGAGCTGGTGATCCTGTGCGTGCTCGACGAAGCGGCCGTACGCGAACACGTCGAACCCGCGCGCGAGCGGTTGCGCGACCGGGTGGTGGTCAACCTGACCACCACCACGCCCGAACAGGCGCGCGCCCTCGGACGCTGGGCCGACGAAGGGCGGATCGCGTGGATCGACGGCGGCATCATGGCGGTGCCGTCGATGATCGGCGGGCCCGGCGCCTTCGTGCTCTACAGCGGGGTGGCGGCCGCTTTCGAGCGGTTCCGGCCGGTGCTGGAGGTGTTCGGCCGCGCCGAGTTCGTGGGCACCGATCCCGGCGCCGCCGCCATGTACGACGTGTCGATCCTCGGCGGCATGTACGCCATATTCGCCGCCTTCCGGCAGGGCGGGGCGATGGTGCGCACCACCGGCGGATCGGCCGCCCGACTGGCCGCGCTGATGGCGCCGTTCCTCCAGGCGATGACGCTGTCGCTCGCCGAGCAGGCCGTCGGGATCGACACGCCCGAGCAGTACGTCCAGGAACAGAGCGACGAATTCACCGCCGCCGCCATCGACCTGATCGACAAGGCGGCCACCGAATCCGGCACGCCCACCGAGCTGTTCGGAGTCCTGCGCCGCGTACTCACCGGCCTGTGAGAACCCGGCCGGGCGCGGCGACCGGAGATGGTCGCCGCGCCGGTGCGTGGCTCAGGCGTCGACGAGTTCGGTGGCGACGAACTCGTCGACGAAGCGCTCCGCCGTCGCGTCGAAGGCCGCGTAGTGGGCGGCCCTGGCATCGCCCTCGATCGCCGCGCCGATCACCAGATTGCCCTCGCTGTCGAGACTCTGCGGCTGGTCCTCGGCATCGGGCAGCAGGCCGACGCGCGAGTGCGCGAAACCGCTGTAGTAGGCCAGGCCCTCGCTGAGCTGGGCCTCCAGTACCTGGTGCATGCCGGAGATGATCTCGTCCGCGGCGGTGGCACCGGCGAGGCCGAGCCACAGGATGCGTTTGCCCGCCAGCCGGGGCTTGCTGCGGCCGTAGGCGAAGCCGTAGTTCCAGACCCGGTCGATCCAGCCCTTGAGCAGGGCGGGCGTGCTCTGCCAGTAGACCGGGAACACCACGACCACCACCCGCGCGGCCAGGATACGCGCCATATGGGCCTCGGCCTCGTCGGAGTACCGCTTGTCACGGTCGCCCCAGTCGGGCTGGTCGGCCACGGTCATCCGGGGGTCGAAGTTCTCGGCGTGCAGGTCGAGCAGGTCGACGGTGTAGCCCGCGGCGGCGAGCCTGCCGACCGTCAGCTGCGCGACATGCGCCGACAGCGAATCGGTGCGATGGTGAGCGAGCACGACAAGTGCTGTGCGCGAAGCGGATTCGATGGTGGACAGCGACTGCGACACGGTGGGACTCCCTGCTGGTCTTGGGGGCGCGCTGCCCCGGTTCCTCCGAGTCAACCGGAAATCGCGTGGACGATCTATGGGTGATCATCTCCGTGCGATAGGAATTCGTCTACGGTGGTGGGTATGGATCCGTTGAGTTCGTTGCTGAGTGGAATCCGTGCGGACGGCTCGGTGGTGGCGCACGCGGTGCTGCGCGCCCCGTGGACGATCCGCTTCGCCGACGAGGCGCCGCTGATCATGGTCACCGTATTGCGCGGCCCCGGCGGCACTCTCGTGCTGGCCGACGGATCGCGCACCCGGCTGGTCCTCGGCGACACCGCGCTCGTGCAGGCCGGCGCCTCGTTCGAGTTGCTCGACGGCGACACCGCGCCCGGGAACCCGCGCCTGGAATACGAGCTGTCCTGCTTCGTCCCCCGCGGTTTCGGCGCGGCCGAACTCGCCTGCGCCACCCCGGAACTGGTCGAGGTGACCGGTGCCGGGTCGGAGACCTCGCTGATCGTCGGCGCCTACCGCGCCTCCGGGCGGCGCCACGAGCGCCTGCTGCGCGCCCTGCCCGCGGTGATGGTGGTCGGCGGCGACACCGACGTGTGCACCTGGCTCGAGGAGGCCGCCGCCGACGCGTTCCGCAATACGGCGGGCGCGCAGGCGCTGATGGACCGGCTGCTGGACTGGGCGCTGGTCTGCACCCTGCGCAGCTGGCTCACCGAGCAGGGCGAATTCGCGCCCGCCTGGTATCGCGGCATGGCCGACCCGGTGGTCGGACCGGCCCTGGAAGCCATCCACGCCAAGCCTTTCCAGCGCTGGACGGTCGCGAGTCTGGCCGCCGAGGCGCTGGTCTCGCGCGCCCTGTTCGCCAAACGCTTCACCGAGGTGATGGGCGAGCCCCCGCTCACCTACCTCACCGAATGGCGGATGGCCGAGGCCGAGGAACTGCTCGCCGACCCCGCCCGCAGCGTCGCCCAGGTGGCCATCACCGTCGGCTACTCCGACCCCTTCGGCTTCAGCGCCGCCTTCAAACGCTCACGCGGACAGAGCCCCACCGAATTCCGCACCGCCGTGCGCGCGTGAACCGGACAACCCCGGGTCAGGCATCGCCGTCGAGGTGGGTGGTGAGGCGGTCGAGAAAAGGGCGCTGGCCGGTGACGAGTTTCTCGCGCGCGATCTCGGGGGTGAACCATTCGGCGCGGTCGATCTCCGGGAAGACGCCGGTGCGGCCGGAACGGGGCGGCCATTCCATCTCGAAGGTGCCTGGCACGATCGCGGCGGTGTCGAGGTCGCCCTCGACGGCCCACACGGTGACGGTCTTGCGGCTGCCGCCGCTGCCGTAGCGCACCTGGCCGAGGTCGGTCCAGTCACCGTCGGGGACGGGCAGGCCGAGTTCCTCGGTGAACTCGCGCGCGGCGGCCGCGCGGGGCTGCTCGTCCGGCTCGTATTCGCCCTTGGGGATCGACCACGCCGAGAGATCCTTCTTGGCCCACAGCGGTCCACCCATGTGCCCGAGCAGCACCTCGACCCCGTCGCCGCCGCGCCGGTAGAGCAGGACCCCCGCGCTGAATTTCTCCGCCATGGACCTCAGTCTGCCTCAGCGGCGGGGTCGAGCCCGGCGACGAAACGGCCCAGCAGGCGGGCGAATTCGCCGCGTTCACGCGCCGACCAGCCCGTCATCGCGCGATCGAAGGCGCCGCGACGGCGATCGTGTGCCTGCTCGACGAGCGCTTTCCCGGCGTCGGTGAGTTCCAGCAGCGAGCGCCGCCCGTCGGTTTGATCGGCGACGCGGCGCACCAGCCCCCCGGCCACGGCCGTGGCGACCAGCTTGCTCGCGCGCGGCTGGTCGACCGCCAACGCGGCGGCCACCGTCGAGACGGTCGGCTCGGTCGCGTCCTCGACCACATCGAGCACGTCGAACGCCTGCCCGCCCGGCTCGCCCGCGCCCAGCGCGCGCCGTGTCTGCCGCCGCCGGATGGCGATCATCGCCCGTTCGATGCGCTCGACCTCGTCCACGCCGCCATGCTACCGTCGAACATATACATGCAAAAGAACATGTAATTGTCTGAGGATATGTAGGTGTCACCCATGACCGAACGCCGACTGATCGGCTACCAGGTGAAACGCCTGGACCAGCTGATCGAAGCCACCTTCGACCAGGCCACCGTCGATTCGGGGATGACCCGCCGCGAATGGCAGGTCCTCAATACCCTCGTCCGCGCGCCCGCCGCCGCCGACACCCTCCAGGACGCGCTGCGCCCGTTCTGGGAGACCGATGCCGACTCCGTCGCCGCCCTGACCGGCGCGCTCATCGCCCGAGGCTGGCTCGCCCGCGACGCCGACTCACGCTTCGCCGTCACCGAGGCGGGCGCCGCCGCCCACACGCGTGCCGCCCGTGCCGTCGCCGCCCTCCGCGAACGCATGACGGAGGGCATCTCCCGCGACGAATTCGACGCTCTGACAACCACTCTCGCCCGCATGATCGGCAACCTGGAGTCCGCGCTGTGACGGCGCGACGCCGGTAGCCGACCGGCGTTCGGTGCACAGTCGGGCAGCGTAGAAGGGTAGTGGTGTCCGAGGGTGCGGGTGTTCACCGGCCGCCGGTGTGTAGGTGGGCGGCGCGGAGCAGGAGGTAGTCGCGCTCCGGCGTGCTGGCGGTCTGCTGGGCGGCGCGGTGGTATTCGGTGACGGCGGCCGACGGGTCGCCCGCCATCTCGTACAGGTGGCCGCGCACGGCGGCGAGGCGGTGGGAGCGGGCGAGCGCGTCGGCGACGGTGTCGGTGAGGGTCAGACCGGCGGCGGGCCCGTGGACCATGGCGGTGGCGACGGCGCGGTTGAGGGTGATCATCGGGTTCGGGGTGAGGCGGTCGAGCAGGGTGTAGAGGGCGAGAACGCTCGGCCAGTCGGTGTCCTCGACGCGGGGTGCCTGGGCGTGCAGGCCCGCGATGGCGGCCTGGATCTGGTACGGGCCGGTCAGGCCCGCGGGCATGGTCGCGGTGAGCAGGCGCAGGCCCTCGGTGATCCGGGCGCGGTCCCACCGGGAACGGTCCTGCTCTGGTAGCGGGATCAGCTCGCCGTGCGGGCCCGAGCGGGCGGCGCGGCGCGCGTCGGTGAGCAGCATGAGCGCGAGCAGGCCGCCGACCTCGGTGTCGTGGGGGAGCAGCGCGTGCAGCGCGCGGGTGAGCCGGATCGCCTCGGCCGACAGGTCCGCCCGGTCCAGATCCTCGCCCGCGCTGCTGGTGTGCCCCTCGGTGAAGATCACATACAGCACCCGCAGCACCGAACCCAGCCGCGCGGGGTCGCTCGCGCCGTCGGCGAACGGCCGCGGCAGGCTGGCCAGCTTCTGCTTCGCCCGCGAAATACGCTGGCCCATGGTCGCTTCCGGGACCAGGAAGGCCGCCGCGATCTCGCCGGTGCGCAGGCCGCCCACCGCGCGCAGCGTCAAGGCCACCGCGCCCGCGGGCGGCAGGTCGGGATGACAGCACAGGAAATACAGGTCGAGGGTGTCGTCGCGGGCGGTGGCCGCACCCGGCACCTCCCGCGCGAACACCGTGTTCTCCCGGCGCCGCCGCGCCACCTCCGCGCGCACCGCGTCGGCCATCCGCCGCTGGGCGACCTGGATCAGCCAGCCGCGCGGATTCTCCGGCCTGCCCTCGGTGTCCCACTGGGTGGCCGCGGCGAGCAGGGCGTCCTGCACCGCGTCCTCGGCCAGTTCGAAATCACCGAACCGGCGCACCAGCACACCGAGGACCTGCGGCGCGAGTTCACGAAGCAGATCCTCGGTGCGAGGCTCACTCACGCTTCCGGAGCGCTCATGACCTGGCGCACCTCGATGTACTCACCGATCGGGGCGCCGCCGGGACCGGGCGCGGCCGAGGCCTGCGCGGCGATCTCGATCGCCCGCTCTGGGGAGTCGACATCGACGATCCAGTACCCGGCTAGGAACTCCTTGGTCTCCGGGAACGGCCCGTCGGTGACCACCGGCGCCGACCGTCCGTCGGAGTGCACGATCAGCGCCTGCTCGGGTCCGGCCAGGCCCTGTCCCTCGACCAGCTCGCCGGAGGCGGCCAGCTGCGCACCGAGCGCGCGCTGGAAATCGATGTGCGCGGCGATGTCCTCGGGCGCCCAGTCGGGCAGCGGACGATCACAGTAGGCGGCCTCGCCGTAGGTCTTGACCAGCATGAACTTCATGACTCCAGCTCCTGTTCCGTGGCGCCGGGGCGGCGCCTTCGACGAGTGGTCGGAGCCACCGCGCCGGATTCGACAGACCCGCCGATCACAGGGGAACGTCGGGATTCGCGAGGCGCTCGGGGTCCACCGGCTCGGCCGACAGGATCAGCTGCTTGATCCGGTCGGTCACATCCCAGACGTTCACGTTCATGCCTGCCTTCACCCGGTGCTGCGGATCGAGCCAGAACGCGACGAACTCGCGTTCGGCGGGTTCCCCGCGCACCACCACCCGCACGTCGTCGCCGCGCCCGACATAGCCGGTGTACTCCATGCCCACGTCGTACTGGTCGCTGAAGAAATACGGGAGCCGGTCGTAGACGGCGGCTCTGCCGAGCATGGTCCGCGCGGCCACCGCGGGCTGGTTCAGCGCGGTGGCCCAGTGCTCCACCCGCACCCGCCGGTTCAGCACCGGATGCTGCTGTTCGGCGATGTCGCCGACGGCCACCACATCGGGGTCGCTGGTGCGCAGCGATTCGTCGACGAGCACGCCGCCGTCGTAGTCGAGCCCGGCCGCGATGGCCGATTCGATATTGGGCGCCGCGCCCACCGCCACCAGCACCGCCTGCGCGGGCACGACCGTGCCGTCGCCGAGCTGCACGCCGGTCGCGTTGCCGTCATCGGTCAGGATGGCGTCCACGCCGATCCCGGTGCGCAGGTCCACGCCGTGCTCGCGGTGCACCTCGGCGTAGAAGGCGCCCATCTCCGGGCCGAGCGCACCCAGCAGCGGCAGCTCGGCCGACTCGACCACCGTGACGTCCACGCCCCTGGCCCTGGCCTGGGCGGCCACCTCCAGACCGATCCAGCCCGCGCCGATGATCACCAGCCGCTGATCGGCGCGCAGCACCCCGGCGATCACATCGGAATCGCCGATGGTGCGCAGGGTGTACACATTCGGCGCGTCGGCGCCGGGAATCGACAGCGTGCGCGGGCGCGAACCGGTGGCCAGCGCCAGCTTGTCGTAGGACAGGGTCGACTCGTCGGGCAGGGTGACGGTCCTGGCGCGCGCGTCGAACGCGGTGGCGGTGGTGCCCAGCCGCAGGTCGATGTGGTGATCGCGGTACCAGGCGGCCTGGTCGACGGTGAAATCCGGCAGCTGCTGGGTGCCCGCCAGATGCTGTTTGGACAGCGGTGGCCGCTCGTAGGGCAGGTTCTCCTCACCCGCCAGCACGGTCACCTGACCGTCGAAATCATTGGCGCGCAAGGCCTCGGCGAGCTTGGCGGCGGCGAGCCCGCCACCGATGACGACGAAATGCTGGTTCGAGCTCATGAACGGACTCCTTCTCGCGGGCGACCGGACTCCTCGCCGACGAGCCTAATCCGCTCCGGCCGCCGGGGGAACGATTCCGGGGCGCGCGCGGTTGCACCTGTCGGCGAGCCCGTCTGCCCGCCGCCCGCTGACCCGAGAGGAAGACTCGTGAGCGATCAGGCCACGAAGGACGTCGTCGATTTCTGGTTCGATCCCCTGTGCCCCTGGTGCTGGATCACCTCCCGGTGGATCCTGGAAGTCGAGAAGGTGCGCGATATCGACGCGCGCTTCCACGTGATGAGCCTGTCGGTGCTCAACGAGGGCAAGGACGACCTGCCCGAACGCTACGTCGACCTGATGGCCGCGGGCTGGGGCCCGGTGCGCGTCGCCATCGCCGCCGCCCAGAAGCACGGCGACGAGATCCTCTCGCCGCTCTACACCGCCCTGGGCACCCGCATCCACGACCGCCGCGCCGACTACGAGCGCGCGAGCACCCAGGAGACCCTGGCCGCCGTGGTCGCCGACGCCCTGGCCGAACTGGACCTGCCCGCCGACCTGGCCGAGGCCGCCGCCGTCACCGACTACGACGAGGCCCTGCGCGAGAGCCACCACGCGGGCATGGACAAGGTCGGCCCCGATGTGGGCACGCCGACCATCCACGTCAACGGGGTCGCCTTCTTCGGCCCGGTGCTCTCCCGGATTCCGCGCGGTGACGACGCGGGCCGTGTGTGGGACGGTGTGGTCGCCCTGGCCTCCTACCCCCACTTCTTCGAGCTGAAGCGCACCCGCACCGAAGACCCTGTATTCGATTGAGACGTGGACGGGGTGCCGCTGCGGCACCCCGTCGGCTCAGACCGGTTCGGGCGGCAGCGCCCGGGTCTTCGTGGTCAGTGGGTAGCCGCCGGGGCGCGGGATGGCGCCGGGGTGGGGTGGTTTCGGGCGCCAGAACATGGGGCCGGGTTTGCTGCGGTCGCGTAGGGCCCACATGCGCCAGGTGAGGACGGGGTGGCTGGCCATGGCGTTGACCAGCCAGACGAAGCCGCCCTTCTCCAGGGCGGCGCGGTCGGCCATCTCGTCGAAGCCGACCTCGGCGTTGAGGTACTTGCCCGCCGCGAGGGTGGCCATCGCGCCGGGGGCGCCCTGCGGACGGTTGCAGAAGCCGTGGTTGTCGGCGGTGTACTCCTGGGCGCGGATCAGCGAGGAACCCAGGATCGGCAGCCACGGCGCGACGAACATGCCCAGCTGACGCCAGTAGGAGACGTGACCGGCCGCGATGTGGCCGACCTCGTGGCCGATGATGAAGGCCAGCGCGTCGGGATCGCGGGCGGCGCCGCCGATCTCGAACAGGTCGCTGTAGACCACCACGAACCGGCGGAAACCGTGGCCCGAGGCGAAGGCGTTGATCTGGCCGTTGCCCAGGATCACGTACGCGTCGGGCACCTTGCGCATCCCGAACCGGGCCGCCGCCTCCTGCACCATCCGGTACCCCTCCGGGAACTGGCTGGGCGACATCTTCACGCCGTTGATCCGCTGGGTCGCGTAGTTCATGCCACGCCCGGCCCACAGCAGGATCGGCGCGAACAACAGCAGCAGCACGTACGGGCTGGTCAGCACCGAGCCGACCTCCTGGCCCTGATCGTCGACCAGCGGCCCGGCCACCGCCTCGATCAACAACATCAGCAGCACCAGCAGATAGGCGACCGCGGTGAGCATGATGACCACCACCAGCAGCGGGATCTCCCACGGATGCCGCGCGGGCATCCCGTACGGGGACAACCCACGCGGCTGATGCTGCGGCGGGATCGGCGGGCCCGGCGGGTGATAGCCGGGGAAGGGTGCGTAGCCGCCGGTCGGCTGGGTCACCGGCGGCGGTGGAGGACCTGCCGAAGGCGGGGAATGCGGTTCGTGCGGGTGCATGAAAACGACTCTAAGCGGCCTGACACAATCGCAGCCATGCGCGTTTACCTGGGTGCCGACCATGCCGGTTTCGAACTGAAGAATCACGTCAAGGCCCATCTGCAGGAGGCCGGACACGAGGTCGTCGATTGCGGCGCCCTCGAATACGACGCTCTCGACGACTACCCCGCCTTCTGCATCGAGGCCGCGCGCCGCACGGTCGCCGACCCGGGCAGCCTCGGGCTGGTCTTCGGCGGCAGCGGCAACGGCGAGCAGATCGCCGCCAACAAGGTCCCCGGCGCCCGCTGCGCGCTGGCCTGGAGCGTGGAGACCGCCAAGCTCGCGCGTGAGCACAACAACGCCCAGCTGATCGGCATCGGCGGCCGCATGCACACCACCGAGGAAGCCCTCGCCATCGTCGACGCGTTCCTGGGCCAGGCGTGGTCGGAGGAGCCGCGCCACCAGCGCCGCATCGACATCCTGGCCGACTACGAGAAGTCCGGCGAGGCCCCCGTGGTTCCCGCCTACTGAGCAAGGGCCTTGCCTGAAGGACACACCCTCCACCGGATCGCCGGCCTGCATCAGCAGCGGTTCTCCGGTGGGGTGGTGCGGGTTTCGAGTCCGCAGGGGCGCTTCGCCGACGGCGCGGCGCTGGTGGACGGGCGGGTGCTCGAGCGGGCCGAAGCGGTCGGCAAACATCTGCTGCATCACTACGAGGCTGGCCTGACCGTGCACGTGCACCTCGGGCTGTACGGCACGTTCAGCGAATCCGGGCTGCCCATGGGCGCGCCGGTCGGGCAGGTGCGGATGCGGATGATCGGCGCCGCCACCGAATTCGGCACCGACCTGCGCGGCCCCACCGCGTGCGAGGTGATGAACCCGGCCGAGGTGGACGCGCTGATCGCTCGGCTCGGCGCCGACCCGCTGCGCCCCGACGCCGACCACGAGCGCGCGGGCACGCGAATCCGTCGCTCCCGCAGGGCGATCGGCGCGCTGCTCATGGACCAGGGGCTGATCGCCGGAGTCGGCAATGTGTATCGCGCGGAAGTGTTGTTCCGGCACGGGATCTCGCCGTACCGGCCCGGCACGTCGCTCTCCGCCGAGGAGTGGGACGCGCTGTGGGCCGACCTGGTCGAGCTCATGCCGATCGGTGTGGCGACCGGGCGCATGCACGTCGTCCGGCCCGAACACGACACCGGCGCCCCGTCCTACGCCCAGGACCGTCCCCGCACCTACGTCTACCGGCGCCAGGGTGAGCCGTGCCGGGTGTGTGGAACGCCGATCGCCCACGCCGTGATGGAAGGGCGAAACCTGTTCTGGTGCCCCACCTGTCAACCGCGCTGAGTCTGTATCGCGGGGATCGGTTGCGCTGGTAGGGATGTCCGTGTCCGCCGCCGCAGCGGGCTCGCTGTGCCATCATGTCGGCATGAGTTATCGGGGGAACATCAACGCGGGTCGTCCGGCGTACACACCGCACCAGCACGGGGCCACGGGGGACAGCCGCTATCCGTCGCCGCGGGTGCTGCGCAATGGAATCGCCAATGTCATCGACATCTCGGTGGCTTTCGGGACGGTCGTGGCCGTCTTTCTGGCAGTCCTGCTCACGCAGCGTGATCGGCTGAGCGATATCTATCTGCCGACCGTTGTGGGTGCGGCGGTTCTGCTGTTCGTGGTCACGCTGGCCAATGGGGTCCTACTGCCCGGCATCTGCGGCTCGACCATCGGTCAGCTGGCCACGGGCCTGGTCTGGATCCGTGGCGCCGACGGTACCTGGCCGAGCGCCACCGAACTGCGGCGGGCCTTCTTCAAGCACCGTGGCGCTTTTCGGCTGGGTGGGGTCCAGCAGTATGCCCCGGAGCTGGCGGTGGTGCGTCGCCGCGACCTCGCGGCTCCCGCGATAGCCGCCGACCACGCGGCCTACACCGAACACTGACACGTACCGGAATAGGTTGAGCCGGACCGCGAAGTGCAGGCTTCGCGATCCGACTCAGCCCGCGACCGCCGTTCCCAGTTCGGGGTCGCCCGATTCGGCGAGGGCGAAACGCCGCCCGCCCGCGGATTTCGCCGAATACATCGCGCGGTCGGCGCGACGCAGCAGGTCGGTGAAATCGCACGTGTTTCCCGGCGCGCAGAACGCCGTGCCCACACTCGCCGACACCGGGACCGGGCCCGCGCTCGACCACACCGGGTCGCGCAGCGCCGCGACCACGCGGTGCGCCAGCTCGCCGAGGGTGTCGCGCCGCGGATTGGCCGCGACGACGAACTCGTCGCCGCCGTAGCGGCAGATCACCGTCTCCGGCGGGCACACCTCGCGCAGCCGGTTGGCCAGCTCGACGAGGACCTCGTCGCCGATCGCGTGCCCGTAGCCGTCGTTGATCTGCTTGAACCGGTCCAGGTCGACCACCAGCACGCCGACACCACGGGTGGGGTCGGCCGCGAAGGCGCGGACCCGTTCCTGCAGCAGCGTGCGGTTGGCCAGGTCGGTGAGGGCGTCGTGGGTCGCCTCGTGGCGCAAGCGGTGCTGCAGCGCGGCGATCTCCTGGACGCGCAGCGACACTTTCGCCGAGATGTTCTGTTCCTGTTGCGCCAGCGCCCGTTCCTGCAGCGCCTGCGCGTAACTGTCGATGGCCTGGCTGGCGACCAGCGGCCAGCGGGTGGCCACCAGCGAGCCGGGCACGCCGGAGGGGAAGCCGAGCAGCCAGCGGGTGGCGTGCGCCAGCATCCTGGTTCGTTCGAAGGGCGCCTCGGCCAGCCGGGCACCCAGCATCCGTGCCTGCGGCACCGGGAACGGTTCGGTCCTGGCCAGGTGCAGCAGGCGCTCGACGATCTCGACGAGAACCGGCTCCAGCTGGTGCGGCGCCGTGGACGATCCGGGTTCGGCACACACCGCGCGGGCCCAGGCGCGGGCCATCGCGGCGACCGGTGGCTCGATGTGGACAGTCATCGACATCACCGGCGGTCGGTGGCGACGGACATGCCACCTCGCTCGTTCGCACTGCTACGCGGTTGAGTCCACCGAGTTCGGTACACGCTCACCGCCCCCTTTCCAGATACCCCCGTCCGGCAAAAAGGATCCTAGCAAGCCACCCGAGACCGAAAAGTCGCGTTCTAGCACGCGTTACAGTCTCTCGCGAATGGCGATCGGGTATGACATCGCTGCAGCCGCTCTGGCGTTACACAGTTTCCGAAGAAATTTTCAGAGCACCCGAATGTGCAGCGTATAGCCCTGTTCTGGGTGGTGGACGTTGGGTCGCCATGGGTCCCTCCTCGCCGGGTCGCGCGCACTCTCATGGTTGCCTACTCGCCGCCCACACGCGAGGTTTTCAAGGAAAATCATCCTGTTTAATCCCCCGGCGGTGCCGGCGCCGGTTCCCCGACGGCGCGCACCAACCATCGTGTCCGCGAAGAGGATTCGTAGCTAGGGTCATTAGGCCCTAATCGGGCATAGCGTCCGTGCCTGCGGGTACTCGTGCCGGGCGCGCGCCGCGGAGGGGACCGGGGGGCCGGATTGGCATTTACCGCGCGGGGTTCGGTACAGTCGTGGCGCACACGACATCGTGGCGATCCCATCGATGTCGTATGCCTGCGGGTGTAGTTCAATGGTAGAACCTCAGCCTTCCAAGCTGATGGTGCGGGTTCGATTCCCGTCACCCGCTCAAACACGAATTTCCCTCGTCGGCGATCCCGCCCCGAGGCCTCGGGGTGTAGCGCAGCTTGGTAGCGCATCCGCTTTGGGAGCGGAGGGTCGCAGGTTCAAATCCTGTCACCCCGACCATCACCATCCGCCCAGCTCAGGGTCGTAGGAGATCGCATGACTGCCAGGGTCGCTGTTGTCACCGGAGCCGCGCGGGGTATCGGCGCCGCCGTCGCCCTCCGCCTCGCCGCCGACGGTTACGCCGTCGCCGTGCTCGATCTGGACGAGGCCGCCTGCGCGGACACCGTCGCCGCGATCGAGGCCGCCGGGGGCAGTGCCCTCGCGGTGGGCGCGGATGTCAGCGACGAGGCCGCCGTCGCCGCCGCCGTCGAGCGGATCGCCACCGAACTGGGCGCGCCGGTCGCGCTGGTCAACAACGCGGGCGTGCTGCGCGACAACCTGCTGTTCAAGATGTCGGTCGCCGACTGGGACACCGTCATGAACGTGCACCTGCGCGGCGCCTTCCTGATGACGCGCGCGGTGCAGAAGTACATGGTCGAGGCGGGCTTCGGCCGCATCGTCAACCTGTCGAGCACCTCGGCGCTGGGCAATCGCGGCCAGGCCAACTACTCCGCCGCCAAGGCGGGCATGCAGGGCTTCACCAAGACCCTCGCCTTTGAACTGGGCAAGTTCGGTGTCACCGCCAACGCGATCGCCCCCGGCTTCATCGAGACCGAGATGACCGCGGCCACCGCCGCCCGCGTCGGCGCCGACTTCGAGGCCTTCAAGGCCGCCGCCGCCACGCAGATCCCGGTCGCCCGGGTCGGCAAGCCAGAGGACATCGCCCACGCCGCCTCGTTCTTCGCGAGCGAAGGCGCCGGGTTCGTCTCCGGCCAGGTCCTCTACGTGGCCGGCGGCCCGAAGGACTGATCCACCCCCGCGCGAGGGATTTTCGCGTTTCCCGGACAGCCCGGCCCGGCTCTTCTTACTGTGACCATCGGTAACGGTTCGCGGTGGTGGGAGTCGGTGTGCTGGGTAAGTGGTCCGTGGTCGTCGGTGCGTCGGTTCTGCTGACGGCGGTGCTCGCCCCCGGTGGGTCCTCGGCGGCGCCGCCGGGATGCGGTGACTCCGGCTGGGTCGGCAGCTGGATGGCCGCGCCCTCGGATTCCTTCGGCGCGGTCGACCCGGGGCTGGTGCCGCAGCTGTCGGTCTCGGATCAGACCTATCGGGTCGTGATCACCCCGCACCTCGGTGGCTCGGAACTGCGCGTACACCTGACCAATCGCACCCGGCCGGTCCCGATGGACGTGGCCCGGGTGACGGTCGCGACCTCGGCGGGCGGTGCGGCGGTGCGCCCCGAATCGCTGCGGGAGGTGACCTTCGGCGGCAGGACGGGCGTGACCCTGGCCCCGGGTGCCGACCTGGTGAGCGACCCGGTGGACCTGACCGTCGACGGGTTCACGCCGCTGGCGGTGAGCGTGCACCTGCCCGGACCAGCGGTGCTGCCGACCGAACACTTCAACGGCAATGCCACCAGCTACTACAGCCTGCCGTTCGCCGGTGACAGCACCGGCGAGGCCGCCGGTGACCGGCTGCCGCTGCGGACCACCGCCGTGCCGCTGGTGTCGGGGCTGGATGTGCTGGCGCCCGGGGCGGCGGGGGCGATCGTCGCGTTCGGCGACTCGATCACCGACGGATACGTCTCGGCCAACTTCCTCGGGACACCACAGGACGCGGGCGTCGTGGACCGGAATGTGCGCTACCCGGACTTCCTGCAGCGGCGGCTCGACGCGGCGGGCAAGCCGTTCGCGGTGCTCAACGCGGGGATCTCGGGCAACCGGGTGACCCGCGACGGGTTCATCCCGCAATTCGGTCCCGCGGCGGTGAGCCGGGTCGACCAGGACGTGATCGGCAAGGCCGGGGTCACCGACGTGATCGTGCTCGAGGGCATCAACGACCTGGGCATCCCGATCGGCGCGAGCTACGAGCAGATCCTCGCCGGGTACACGACGCTGATCGAACGGCTGCACGCCGCCGGGCTGACGGTGCACCTCGGCACCCTCCTGCCCGCGAGCAATGCCCTCGCCGACGGCATGCTCACGCTCCCGTACTCGAATCCGGTGCGGCAGCGGATCAATGCCTGGGTCCGGACGCAGAACCTGTCCGACAGCGTGGTGGATTTCGATGCGGCGCTGCGCGATCCGGCGAACCTGGACGTGCTCGATCCGCGCTTCGCCGGACCGGACAATCTGCATCCGAACGCGGCGGGATATCAGGCGATGGCCGCGGCGATCGACCTCGACGCCTTCGTGGGCTGCCGGTAGCGTCAGGCGCAGCCGAAGCGGAAGTCGGCGCCCACCTCGGTGCCCGCGGCCACCTCGAGCCGGGCCGGTGCCCGGTCGTTGAGGCCGCAGCCGCCGGGCACCGTCGTCACCCGCGCCTCGTAGCAGCCGATCGGCAGGGCCACCGTGGCGCTGCCGTCCTTGCCGCTGACCAGGGTGGCGACCACCTGGTCGGTGCCGCACGCGGTGACGGTGATCTCCGCGCGGTTCACCGGAATCGGCTCCAGGCCGGTGATCGCGCGGACGGTCAGGGTGCCCGAGCCGGGCGGCGCCGGATCGGCGGCCGCGGCACCGGCCACCGCCAGCGGACCGAGCGCGATCAGTGCGAGCAACGTACGGCGCATGAACCTCTCCTCACCGGCGAGTCGGGTCGTCCGGTGGTGATGGTAGGCGCCCGGCGCCCGGTCGTGGCCGGTCCCGCGCCGGAGAACGCGCCGACGATTCGATGACGATCGCGGGCGCGGTGCGGCGTCGGCGGTGCCCGCGTGTGTCACCATCGGTCGGTGAGCTACGTCGTCGATCCGCGTGTCGATGCCTACATCGACGCTCTCCCGACCTGGCAGCAGGCGATCTGCCGTCAGGTGCGCGAGGTCGTCCACGCCATCGATCCGGCGGTCGAGGAGACGGTGAAGCGCCGGGTGCAGCCGTATTTCGTGCTCGACGGCAATATCTGCGCGCTGCTGGCCGCGAAGACGCACGTCAACATCTTCCTCTACGACGGCGCCATCGTGCCCGACCCCGACCACATCATCACCGGTGGGCACGACAACAAGACCGCGCGCACGGTCGCGGTCTACGAAGGGCAGACGCTCAACGAACGCGCGCTGCGCACCATGCTGCAGCAGATCGTGGCCGACAACCGGGCGGGCGGCTGGCGCAAGATCAAGAAGGACCGCGGCGAGCTCTAGCCGGCGGCGGGGGAGATACCGGCCCGTTCGCTCCAGACCTGTTCGGCGGGCACCGACACGGTGGTGCGTTCCGGATAGCTCAGCGCCGACAGCGCGCCACCGAAGACGGCGCCGGTGTCCAGGCACAGCGTGTTGTTGACCCAGCGCAGCGTGGTCGCGGGGGTGTGGCCGTAGGCGACCGTGGCGGCGCCGCGATAGTCCTCGGCCCAGTCGTAGCGCACCGGCAGGCCGTGCGCGTCGACCTCGCCGGTCGGGGCACCGTAGATCGCGAAGGCGCGGGCGCGCCCGGACCCGCTGCCGTGCAGGCTCTCCGGCAGACCGGCGTGCGCGACCACCAGGCGGCCGCCGTCGAGCAGATAGTGGCCGGGCAGCTCGCACAGGAAATCCTGTGCGGCGGAACGGAATTCCGGTTCCTCGTCGGCCAGCTGGGCCAGCGAGCGTTCCAGTCCGTGGGCGACGCGGACCGCGCGGCCGTCGAGGGCGCGGATGAGCTTGAACTCGTGGTTGCCCATCACGCACAGTGCCCGCCCGGCGGCAGACATGCCCATGACCAGGCGCAGGACACCGGGAGTGTCGGGGCCGCGGTCGACCAGGTCGCCGACGAACACCGCGGTGCGCCCGTCGGGATGCACGGCGTCGACCGCGCGGCCCGCCGCGTCGCGCGCGATCTCGTAGCCGAGGGCGCCGAGCAGGGACTCGAGTTCGCTCCGGCAGCCGTGTACGTCGCCGATCACGTCGAACGGCCCGGTCAGGTCACGGCGATCGCGGGGGAGAGGGTCGGGGCGGCGGGGCTCGGTCATCGTCGCTCCATCGTGGCCCGGACCCCGACGCCGCCGCAAGCGGGTTCACCGCGCGGTGGGCACTCCCGGCTCGGGCCAGACCCAGTTCGCCACCACGGGGATGTCCTCGCCGTGCTCCCTGGTCCAGGTGCGCGCGATCAGCCGGGCGTCGACCATCTCCGCGCGCAGCCCGGCCGCGCGTTCACGCAGGCCGGGGACGCGGTCGATCACGTCGATGACCAGGTGGAACCGGTCCAGGTCGTTGAGCATCACCATGTCGAACGGGGTGGTGGTCGTGCCCTTCTCCTTGTAGCCACGCACGTGCAGTTCGGCGTGGTTGGTGCGGCGGTAGGTGAGCCGGTGCACCAGCCACGGGTAGCCGTGGAAGGCGAAGATCACCGGGCGGTCGCGGGTGAACAGCGTGTCGAAGGTCGCATCGGGCAGGCCGTGCGGATGCTCGCCCGCGGGCAGCAGGCGCATCAGGTCGACCACATTGATCACCCGGATCCGCAAGTCGGGCAGGCGATCCCGCAGGATCGCGGCGGCGGCCAGGATCTCCAGGGTGGGGATGTCGCCCGCACAGGCCAGCACCACGTCCGGCACCGTGCCGGGATCGTCGTTGTGGCCCGCCCACGGCCAGATGCCCACTCCGCGCGCGCAGTGCAGCGCGGCCTCGTCCACCGAGAGCCAGTCGGGCCCCGGCTGTTTGCCCGCGACCACGACGTTGGCGTAGTGCAGCGAGCGCAGGCAGTGGTCGTAGGTGGACAGCAGGGTGTTGGCGTCCGGTGGCAGGTACACCCGCACGATCTCGGGACTCTTGTTGGCGACCACGTCGAGGAAGCCGGGGTCCTGGTGGGTGAAACCGTTGTGGTCCTGGCGCCAGACATGGGAGGTGAGCAGGTAGTTCAGGCTGGGGATGCGGCGGCGCCACGGCACGGCCAGACTCGCGTCGAGCCATTTGGCGTGCTGGTTGAACATGGCGTCGACGATGTGGATGAACGCCTCGTAGCAGGTGAACACGCCGTGGCGGCCGGTCAGCAGATAGCCCTCGAGCAGGCCCTGGCACAGGTGCTCGGAGAGCACCTCGAGCGCGCGGCCGGTGGGGCTCAGCGCCACGTCCCAGCGGCCGACCTCGGCCTGCCAGTCGCGACCGGTCACCTCCAGGATGTCCTGCAGGCGGTTACTGGCCAGTTCGTCGGGGGCCATGGTCAGGAAGTTGTGCGGATTGCGCGCGGTGACATCGCGCAGCCAGCCGCCGAGCACCCGGGTGGCCTCGTGCACACCCTGGCCGGGCTGTTCGACGCGGACGCCGTACTCGCGCCAGTCCGGCAGGTCCAGCGCGCGCACCAGCAGGCCGCCGTTGGCCACCGGGTTCAGGCTCATCGGCGCCTCGGGGACCTGGTCGAGCACGATCGCGCGGGGGCGGCCGTGCTCGTCGAACAGCTCGTCGGGGCGGTAGGAACGCAGCCACTGCTCGAGGACCTCGCGGTGCCGGGCGTCGGTGCGGGCGGCGGGCAGCGGCACCTGGTGGGCGCGGAAGGTGCCCTCGACACGTTCGCCGTCGACCACCGGCGGGCAGGTCCAGCCCTTCGGGGTGTGCAGCACGATCATCGGCCAGCGTGGGCGGGTGGTGTCGCCGTGCTCGCGGGCGGCGCGCTGGAAACCGGCGACGCGGTCGAGGCAGGTGTCCAGGGCGGTGGCCATGGCCTGGTGGACGGGGGCGGGATCGTCACCGGAGACGATCAGCGGCTCGTAGCCGTAGCCGCGCAGCAGTTCGACCAGCTCGCTCTCGGGGATGCGGGCCAGGATGGTCGGGTTGGCGATCTTGTACTCGTTGAGCGCCAGGATCGGGATCACCGCGCCGTCGCGGGCGGCGTTGAGGAATTTGTTCGCGTGCCAGCTGGCCGCGAGCGGGCCGGTCTCGGCCTCGCCGTCACCGATCACGCAGAACACGGTGAGATCGGGATTGTCCAGGGCCGCGCCGTAGGCGTGCAGCAGGCTGTAGCCCAGTTCGCCGCCCTCGTGGAACGAGCCGGGCGTCTCGGGCGCGCAGTGGCTGGGCACCCCGCCGGGGAAGGAGAACTGGTGGAACAGCCTGCCCATGCCCTGGATGTCGCGGGGGATGTCGGGATACAGCACGGTGTAGGCGTCCTCGAGCCAGGCGCACGCGTTCGGCCCCGGACCGCCGTGACCGGGCCCCGCGACGAACACCGCGTCGAGCCCGCGCCGCCGGATCTGCCGATTCGCGTGCGCCCACACCAGATTCAGGCCCGGCACCGTGCCGAAATGCCCGAGCAGACGTGGCTTGATGTCGGTGGGTTCGAGCGGTGTGCGCAGCAGCGGGTTGCGCATCAGATAGATCTGGCCGACCGCCAGATAGTTCGCCGCGCGCCACCACGCGTCCACCGCGACCAGCTCGTCACGGTCCAGGGGACCCGGCGCGTCGCCGAGCACATACGGCGTCGGGGCGACGGTCTCGCCCTCACCGCCGTCCACATTGTCGGCCGCGGTATCGATATCGCTGGTCTGGCTCATCGCGGGGCTCTCCTCGCGCTCGGCTGTGCCGCAGCGCCGTGCGCGCCGCCGGGGGACCTGCCGGATGACGCGGCGACCCTGCGCGGCACCCGGGTGGAGAAACGCAGCACCGAGCCTACCGCCGTGCCGGGTCGGCGCGCCGTACGCGCGGTCTATTACTGTGCGGGCCATGCATTCTCTCGGCAGGATCATCGGCATCGGACTCGTCGCGGCGGCCGCGGTCACCACCGCGGCCTGCGGCTCGGACTCGGAGTCGACCGGCTCGGCGCAGACCAGCGTCACCGCGGGCGGCACGCAGAGCAAGGGCCGTGAGTGCACGGCCGAGGACGTGAAGGTCGAGGGCGGCTACGGCGACGCCCCGCAGATCACCATCCCCGACGACTGCGATCCGCCCAAGACGCTGATCATCAAGGACCTCGTGCCCGGTAACGGGGCGGGCGCGGTGGCCGGACAGCCGCTGACCATGAACTACGCGCTGGTCACCTGGTCGGACAAGCAGACCCTCGACAGCTCGTTCCAGCGCGGCAAGCCCTTCCAGCTGACGCTGGGCGCGGGTCAGGTCATCGAGGGCTGGGACCAGGGTCTGCTCGGTGTGCAGCAGGGTGCGCGCCGGCTGCTGATCGTGCCGCCGGACCTCGGCTACGGCGCGGGCGGCAACGGCGTCCCGCCGAACGAGACGCTGGTCTTCGTCACCGACGCGGTGCAGGTCGGGCGCTAGCGCGCCGGTCGGGCAACCGCCGATTGCACGACCGCGAGGGCGGTCAACTACCCTGGTCGGGATGCGTACGCCGCACCCGGTCCGGGAGCGACGTCCCATGCGGGGACACCACTGAACTACGAACCAAGGAGCATGTCCGTGAAGAGCACCGTCGAGCAGCTGAGCCCGACCCGGGTCCGGATCAACGTCGAGGTGCCCTTCGAGGAGCTGAAGCCCGACTTCGACAAGGCCTACAAGGCGCTGGCCCAGCAGGTCCGCATCCCCGGCTTCCGTCCCGGCAAGGCCCCGGCCAAGCTGATCGAGACCCGCGTCGGCCGTGGCGCCGTGCTCGAGCAGGTCGTCAACGACGCGCTGCCGGGCCGCTATGCCGAGGCCGTGCAGACCGCCGAGGTGAAGGTCATCGGCCAGCCCGAGATCGAGATCACCAAGATCGAGGACGGCGAAGAGCTGGCGTTCACCGCCGAGGTCGACGTGCGCCCCGAGATCACCCTGCCCGACTACTCGGGCATCGAGGTGAGTGTCGATTCCTACACCATCGACGACGCCGACATCGAGCAGCAGCTCACCTCGCTGCGTCAGCGCTTCGGCACCCTGACCGGTGTCGAGCGCGCCGTGCAGGACGGCGACTTCGTCTCGATCGACCTCTCGGCCACCGTCGACGGCGAAGACGTCCCCGAGGCGGCCACCACCGGCCTGTCGCACGAGGTCGGTTCGGGTCAGCTGATCGAGGGCCTGGACGAGGCCGTCACCGGTCTGAAGGCAGGCGAGTCCAAGGAGTTCACCTCCACCCTGGTCGCCGGTGAGCACGCGGGCAAGGAAGCCGTCATCACCGTGACCGTGCAGTCGGTCAAGGAGCGCGAGCTGCCCGAGGCCGACGACGAGTTCGCCCAGCTGGCCAGCGAATTCGACACCATCGACGAGCTCAAGGAAGACCTGAAGGGCCGCGTCGAGCGCGTCAAGAAGGTCGAGCAGGCCGGTCAGATCCGCGACAAGGTGCTCGAGACCCTGCTCGAGACCGTCGAGGTGCCGCTGCCCGAGGCCGTGGTCAAGGCCGAGGTCGACGCGGTGCTGCACGACGCCGTGCACGGCTTCGACCACGACGAGGCCAAGCTGGCCGAGGCGCTCGAGGCGCAGGGCTCTTCCCGCGAGGAGTTCGACAAGGACACTCAGGAAGCCGCCGAGAAGTCGGTGAAGACCCAGCTGCTGCTCGACGCCATCGCCGAGGCCGAGAACACCCAGGTCGGCCAGCAGGAGCTGACCGAGCGCATCCTGTTCCAGGCCCAGCGTTACGGCATGTCGCCGGAGCAGTTCATCCAGCAGGTGCAGCAGGCGGGCCAGCTCGGCGCGGTCTTCGCCGACGTGCGCCGCGGCAAGGCGCTGGCCGGTGTGGTGACCCAGGTGAAGGTCACCGACTCCGAGGGCAACACCGTCGACACCGCCGAGATGTTCGGCGACGCCGACGATTCCGCCGAGGCCGTCGAGGCGGCTGCCGAATAAGTCTGTAAGGCGTGATTTGATTGCGCTGTGAGCGAAGAAGGGCGGTACCGGGAGTTCGGTGCCGCCCTGCTTCGTTAGTGTTTGTGACGACGAACCGTTGGGCCGTTAGCAATCGGTGAGAAGAGAAGGCAGGTATCCGTGACAATCAACCAGGCAGGGGTCATGACAGCCGCTACTGCTGGTCTCAACCTCAGTGATTCCGTGTACGAGCGGCTGCTGCGCGAGCGCATCATCTTCCTGGGCACCCAGGTCGACGACGAGATCGCGAACAAGATCTGCGCCCAGATCCTGCTGCTCTCGGCCGAGGACCCGACCAAGGACATCGCCCTCTACATCAACTCGCCCGGTGGCTCGGTCACCGCGGGCATGGCGATCTACGACACCATGCAGTTCGCCGAGTGCGACATCAAGACCGTCGCGATGGGTCTGGCCGCCTCGATGGGACAGTTCCTGCTCACCGCGGGCACCCCCGGCAAGCGTTTCGCGCTGCCGCACACCCGGATCATGATGCACCAGCCGTCGGCGGGTATCGGTGGGTCGGCCGCCGACATCGCGATCATGGCCGAGCAGTTCGCGCACACCAAGCGCGAGCTCAACGAGCTGCAGGCGCAGCACACCGGCAAGTCCGTCGAGCAGGTCACCGAGGACGCGGACCGCGACCGCTGGTTCACGGCGAAGGAAGCCCTGGAGTACGGCTTCATCGACCACGTGGTCGCCCACGCGAACCAGGCGAAGTAGCGCCACCGCGCCCCACCCACTCGAGACAAGCTTGGAGACAAAGATGGCCAATCTGATCGACCCGCGCGGCCTCGGTGGCGCTGCCGCCGCGAATCCGCAGTCGCGCTACATCCTGCCGCAGTTCACCGAGCAGACGTCGTTCGGTATCAAGACCTCGGACCCGTACAACAAACTGTTCGAGGAGCGCATCATCTTCCTGGGCAACCAGGTCGACGACGTCTCGGCCAACGACATCATGGCGCAGCTGCTGGTGCTGGAGTCCCAGGACCCCGACCGCGACATCACCATGTACATCAACTCGCCCGGTGGCTCGTTCACCGCGCTGATGGCGATCTACGACACCATGCAGTACGTGCGCCCCGACGTGGTGACCGTCTGCCTCGGCCAGGCCGCCTCGGCCGCCGCGGTGCTGCTGGCCGCGGGCGCCCCCGGCAAGCGCGCCGCGCTGCCCAACGCCCGCGTGCTGATCCACCAGCCGTCCTCGGGCGGGGTGCAGGGTCAGGTGTCCGACCTCGAGATCGCCGCGGCCGAGATCGAGCGGATGCGCCGCCTGATGGAGGTGACCCTCGCGCGCCACACCGGCAAGTCCGAGGAGCAGATCCGCAAGGACACCGACCGCGACAAGATCCTCACCGCCGAAGAGGCCAAGGACTACGGCATCGTGGACCAGGTCTTCGACTACCGGAAGCTCAGCGGTCAGAAGTGACACGCCCGGGCCCGTCGCCGTATGTGGGCGGCGGGCCCACCTTTTTCCCGCGGGTCGGCTCACAATGGTGAGAACCCGCACAACAGCGAACAGAAACATGCGCGAGTTGTCGACCTCATTCGCGCACAGCAGGTACGGTCGACTCAGGGACCACTGCTCTGATTGACGGCACCGAAAACGAACTTTTTGGCCCAATCGGGGGACGACGGTCGCACTCGGACAAGGAAGTAGGGACCTACGAGATGGCGCGCATCGGAGACGGCGGCGATCTGCTCAAGTGCTCGTTCTGCGGAAAGAGCCAGAAGCAGGTCAAGAAGCTCATTGCGGGCCCCGGGGTCTATATCTGCGACGAGTGCATCGATCTCTGCAACGAGATCATCGAGGAGGAGCTCGCCGAGTCGAGCGAGGTCAAGCTCGACGAGCTGCCCAAGCCCTCGGAGATCCGGGACTTCCTGGAGAACTACGTCATCGGCCAGGACACGGCCAAGCGCACACTGGCGGTGGCGGTCTACAACCACTACAAGCGCATCCAGGCCGGCGACAAGGGCCGCGACAGCCGCGGCGAGACCGTCGAGCTGGCCAAGTCGAACATCCTGATGCTCGGCCCCACCGGCTGCGGTAAGACCTACCTCGCGCAGACGCTGGCCAAGATGCTGAACGTGCCGTTCGCCATCGCCGACGCCACCGCGCTCACCGAGGCGGGCTATGTGGGCGAGGATGTCGAGAACATCCTGCTCAAGCTCATCCAGGCCGCCGACTACGACGTCAAGCGCGCCGAGACCGGCATCATCTACATCGACGAGGTCGACAAGATCGCCCGCAAGAGCGAGAACCCGTCGATCACCCGTGACGTCTCCGGCGAGGGCGTGCAGCAGGCGTTGCTGAAGATTCTGGAAGGCACCCAGGCGAGTGTGCCGCCGCAGGGCGGTCGCAAGCACCCGCACCAGGAGTTCATCCAGATCGACACCACCAATGTGCTGTTCATCGTGGCGGGCGCGTTCGCGGGCCTGGAGAAGATCATCTCCGACCGCACCGGCCACCGCGGGATCGGCTTCGGCGCCGAGGTCCGCTCCAAGGTGGAGGTCGACACCGACGACCACTTCGCCGACGTGATGCCCGAGGACCTGATCAAGTTCGGCCTGATCCCCGAGTTCATCGGCCGCCTGCCGGTCGTCGCCTCGGTGACCAACCTGGACAAGGACTCGCTGGTCAAGATCCTGTCGGAGCCGAAGAACGCGCTGGTCAAGCAGTATGTGCGGCTCTTCGAGATGGACGGGGTCGACCTCGAGTTCACCGATGACGCGCTCGAGGCCATCGCCGATCAGGCGATCCTGCGCGGCACCGGCGCCCGCGGCCTGCGCGCCATCCTCGAAGAGGTGCTGCAGCTGGCGATGTTCGACATCCCCAGCCGCGACGATGTCGCCAAGGTGGTCGTGAACGCCGACACCGTCAACGACAACGTCCTGCCCACCATCGTGCCGCGCAAGGCGCAGCGCACAGAGCGTCGCGAGAAGTCCGCCTAGGACCCGTCCGCGAAAACGTCACAGGGCTCGTGCTCCGGCAGTTCGCCGGGCACGAGCCCTGTTCGTTGTGACCGTCAGTTCTCGCGGAACGCGGGGGCGGCCGCGAGCAGATCCTCCGCGTCGTCGGCCGGGATCTCGGCCGAGGCGCGGGCGATGGCGGTGCTGTAGCGGGCGCTGGCGGCGTTGTGGATCATCAGCGCCACACCGATCATCACCGGGGCCACGCCGTGCACGGCCGCGTCGTAGAGGTTGCCCTCGCTGAGGTGGGGATAGGTGTTGAGGGCGATGGTGAGGGTGAGCAGGAACAGCTCGGCGATCAGGACCTGGTTGCGGTTGCCCACCACGCCCCATTCGGAGACGCGGGTGGTGCCGACCATGATGATGATCAGGCAGACGCTGATCATCGCCTCCAGGCCGAAGCTGGCCCAGTAGAGCGGGTCACCGGGGCCGCCGGGGGCGATGTTGTGCTGGACGTTCACCGCCGACCACAGCATGCCCGCGATCACCACGCCCGACAGCGCGCGCAGCGACCAGGTGCGGTGCCGGTAGAGCGAGGCCAGCCGGGCGCGCGGGTCGGATTCGCGGCGCTGCGCGGCGATCGCCTTGCGGGCCAGCATCAGATCCGCCATCTCGGCGCGCTCGAGCTCGGCATTGGTGTCGCGCAGCCGGTCGGCGTGGGTGGAGGCCGCCTTGATCTGCTTCCAGCGCTGATCGCGCTCGTAGGTGCGGATCTTCTCGGCCAGCTCGCGCTCGGCACGCAGCTCGTCCTCGGACAGCGCGTCGGTCAGAGCCGGGTCGGATTGGTAGGCGATGCGGCGTCTGGCCCGTTCCACCCGTTCCGGTAGGGCGACGACCTGGTCGTCGAGCGGGTGTTCCTCGCGCATCGCAACTCCACTAAGCAAAGGGTTCGCCGGGTCGCGTCATTCTTAGCGCATCGCGCGGCGGAGCACACATCCGCGGGCCGTGTCGCGCGACCCGCGCCGGGTGGGAAACCCTGTGGCGCACAACTGTGTAGCTGTCGGGTGGGCACTCGCCGGGGATACGGTGACGACCGGTGGTGGCCGGTCGCGCCCGGGGTCGAGGAGCGTCGTCGATCCTCCTGGTTCGCCGTTGAACCTTGATCCCGTGAAGTGCTTCTGCTGGTGTGTCGTCTCAGACGGACGGGGTGTTACGCAGGTCACCTTTCGTCCGTTTGGTCCGTCTTGCAGGGCGTTCACCCATTACGACGGGCCGACCGCGCAAAACTCATCGGCGTATCCTCGCGGTGTGTCGGACTGGTGCTGCCGATCTCGTGCTGTTTACTCGGTCCGTCAATCAGATGTTCGAGTGACGAGTGGAAGCGGAGGAGACATGGCACTGCCTACGATGACCGCCGAACAGCGCACCGAGGCGTTGGCCAAAGCGGCTGCCGTGCGCAAGGCGCGCTCGGAACTGATCGGCAAGGTGAAGGAGGGCAAGGTCACCGTCGCCGATCTGCTCAAGAAAGCCGACAGCGATGATCTGGTCAAGAAGACCAAGGTCGCTGCCGTGATCAAGGCGCTGCCGGGCGTCGGCCCGGTGAAGGCGGCCAAGCTGATGGACCAGGCCGAGATCCCCGAGGATCGCCGCATCGGTGGCCTCGGTGCCCGGCAGCGCGCGGCGCTGCTCGACGCGCTCGAGGCCTGAGCCCGGTGTACTCCGACGCCCGTGGCACATCTCCCACGGGCGTCGGGACGGCTCGCCGTCAGACGCAATAGGTCAGCAGGAAATCATTGATACGCAGGCGCCAGCCCGGTTGCAGCTCGATCGGGAGGGTGCCCACCCGGGACCATCGTTCGCTGTCGGGGGCGGCGAAGAAGGTGCCCGAGGTCGCGGGGGCTTCGCGGACGAACACCTTGCCACGGTCGGGGGCGACGAAGGCATGGACCCGCGAGACGAGCCGGTCGCGCTCGATCAGGATCGGTGTCGCGGCGGCGCTGCGCACCGAATCGTCGCCGGAGGGATTGCGGCCGAGGACATAGGGGCGATCCAGCGGATAGCTGAGACCGTCCTCGGTGACCAGCGCGCCGCGCGGGCTGCTCGCCTTGCTCAGGGCCACCGGTTCGGCGCGGTCGGCGGTGCGCATTGCCTGGGACCAGGCCAGCGGTGCCGCGGTCGCCGGGGAATTGCGGGGGCCGGTGCTGACGGTGACGCCCTCGCCGGTGCCGGATCGGGTGCCCGCGCTCACCGTCGCGCTGTCGGGGCTGCCTCCCTCGGCGTGGCCCGAGGGAGCCTGCGGTGCGGGGAAACCCGAGGTGGCGGGCAGCGAGTCGGCGGTAGTGGGGCCGGACGGGGCGCGCAGGGCCTGGAAGCCGGTGGCCTCGGTCGGTGCGGGTTCGTCGATCGCGTCGACCCGGCGCGGGGCCGGATTGCGTTTGCGGCCCAGGGTGAGCACGAAGCCGTTGCCGTTGACGATGCCCGCGCGCAGGTCGGTGCGCGGGTTGGCGCTGGTGGGGTCGGCCATCTCGGCGCCGATGGCGATCCGGCGCACGGGTTCGCGGATGATCTCGTCGACCCAGGTGAAGGCGCGATCGCCCGCGAGGCGGCGGTTGCCCTCGGCGCCGGAGATCTCCGCGATCACCGCGCCGCGCAACAGGATCAGCGTCCCGTCGCCGGTGGGCGCGAGGACGCCGAACGGTGGTGGTGCCGAGGCCCCGCCGAAGACGACCCCGGCCAGGCGCTGGGCCAGCGCGGCGCCGGGTGCCGAGGCGGCGGTGCTGTGGGCGACGGTCTCGACCGCGCCGAGCAGACGATCGGTGGACGGGGTCTCCCCGGCCAGATAGAGGACGACGTCCCCGAAACGGGCGACGATCCCGGTCCCCGGCACGATGGCCACGGTGGACGAATGCGCATGCATCAACGCCTCCTTGTCGGACTGGCTGTAGCCAGCATAGGTGGATCGACCGGGCCGCGCGGCTGCTGAACGATCCGCGAACATTGTTCGTACCAAACGGCGTTCGGTGTCGACGTATGATCGGGCGCATGAATGCCGCACCCGTCAGTCGCCGGGCTCGTCCGGCGAAAGCACCGCTGAGTCGCGAGGTCGTGATCGACGCCGGTCTGCGCATCCTCGACACCGCCGGTCTGGCCGCGCTCACCATGCGCCGCGTCGCCAGGGAACTCGACACCGGCGCCGCGTCGCTCTATGTCTACGTCGCCAATCGCGACGATCTGATGACCGGCATGCTCGACCAGGTGCTGTCCACCGTGCCCGAGCCCGCCGACGGGGACTGGCGCGACCGGCTCACCGCCTTGGTCGAGAAGACCATCGACGCGCTCGGCAGGCACGAGGGACTGGCCCTGGTCGCCTTCGGCCGCCTGCCGACCACCGGCCACGCGCTCGGTGTGATCGAGCAGATGCTGGCGCTGCTGCGCGAAGGTGGCCTCGACCCGGCCACCGCGGCCTGGGCGGTCGATCTGATCCACCTGCACATCACCGCCGAGGCGGTCGATCAGGCGCAGGACGAAGGGGTCGCGGCCGGTGAGATCACCCGGCGCCTGGCCGAGCTCCCCGCCGACCGGTTCCCGACCATCGTCGCGCTGCGGGAACACCTGCTCGACGACGACGCCGGAACCCGCGCCCGCTGGGCCCTTCGCGCCCTGCTCAACGGCGTGCTCGCGACCCCGGTGCCCGCGCGATGACCGGCCCCGCCGCGCAGACCGCCGCGCGCAGCGAGCCGGTGGGCGGTCCGGTCCGGCTCGCCACCGCCGCCGAGATCGTTCAGCTACAGGAGATCGAGCGCCGCGCGGGCGCGCCGTTCGCCGAGATCGGCATGACGGCCGTGGCCGAGGACGAGCCACCCGCCGCCGAAACGCTGGCCGAGTTCGTCGCCGCCGGACGCGCCTGGGTCTGGCCCGACGCGACCGGCCTGCCGATCGGCTACCTGGTGCTGAGCCTGGTCGACGGCCAGCCCCACATCGACCAGGTCTCCGTCGACCCCGCCCACGCGGGCCTGCGCATCGGCAAACGCCTGATCGACCACGCGGTCACCTGGGCCAGGGCCCGCGGCCTGCGCGAACTCACCCTGACCACGTTCACCCAGGTCCCGTGGAACGGCCCGTACTACGAGCGCCTCGGCTTCACCTACATCCCGGCCGCCGACGAGCCCCCGGAACTGCGCGCCATCCGCGCCGCCGAATCCGCCCACGGCCTGGACGAATGGCCGCGGGCGTCGATGCGCGCCGACCTGCGCAACTGGTCGCCGGGCTGACCGAGCCCGCGAGCCGGCCCTGCCCGCCGACGCCCCGCTGAGCCGGCTACCCGTTGCGGGCTTCGGCGTGCCTGGCGAGGGCGGCCTCGGCGGCGGGGAGGGCGGCGGCGCGGTCGGCGGGGACCAGGCCGATCCGGGTGCGGCGGTCGAGGAGGTCGTCGACGGTGAGGGCTGCCTCGTGGGTGACGGCGAAGTCGAACTCGGCGGCGGTGACGTCCAGGCCGGGGGCGACCGGTTCGCGCAGGGCCGGGTCGGCGAGCCAGGCCGAGACGATCAGGCTCGCTTCGCTGCCGTAGCGCTCGATCAGCACCGGGGGTGCGTCGATGCGGTCGCGGGCCGCGCCGGAGACCGCGCCGACCAGCGGCAGCGCGGTGGTGCGGCAGTTCGCGGCGGGCAGGTGCGCGGCGGAGACCGCGGCGTCGACGGCGTCCTGGGCCATCTGCCGGTAGGTGGTGAGCTTGCCGCCGACCACGGTGATCAGGCCGTCGGGGGAGGTCAGGACCGCGTGCTCGCGGGAGATGTCGGCGGTGCTGTCCTCGGCGGTCTTCAGCAGCGGGCGCAGACCGGCGAAGCGGCCGCTGATATCGGCGCGGGTGAGCGGTTCGCGCAGGGCGGTGTTGATCGTGTCGAGCAGGAAGTCGATCTCGGCCTCGGTGGGCTGGGGTTCGTCGGGGATCGGGCCGGGGGCGTCCTCGTCGGTCAGGCCCAGGTAGACGCGGCCGTGCGCGGCGGGCAGCGCGAAGACGAACCGGCTGATGCTGCCCGGCACGGGCACGGTCAGCGCCGCGCTCAACCCGCCGAAAGCCGCGGCGTCGAACACCAGGTGGGTGCCGCGGCTGGGCCGCAGTTCGATGCTGTGGTCGACCTCGCCCGCCCACACGCCGGTCGCGTTGATCACCGCCCGCGCGCGCACGGTCAGCGTCTCGCCGCCGATCGTGTCGCGCAGGACGACCGTGTCGCCGGTCGCGGTGACGGCTTCGACCCTGGTCAGCACGGTGGCGCCCTGGGCGGCGGCCGTGCGGGCCAGCGCGACGACCAGGCGGGCGTCGTCGACGAGCTGTCCGTCCCATGCCTGCAGGCCGCCGCGCAGACCCTCGCGGCGCACGGTCGGGGCCAGCCGCAGCGCCTCGGCGGCGGCGACCCGGCGGGAGCGGGGCAGGGTGTCGGCGGAGGTGCGCGCGGCGATCCGCAGTGCGTCACCGGCGGCGAAACCGGCCCGGATCAGCGAACTCTGCGCGGTCTTGATGCCCGGCAGCAGCGGCACGAGCTGGGGGAGGGGACGCACCAGGTGCGGGGCGGTGGTGCGCAGCAGGATGCCGCGCTCGACGGCGCTCTCGTGCGCGATGCCCACGCGCCCGCTCGCCAGATAGCGCAGGCCGCCGTGCACCAGCTTCGAGCTCCACCGGCTGGTGCCGAAGGCGAAGTCGTGGCGTTCCACCAGCAGGGTGCGCAGGCCGCGCGCGGCGGCGTCGAGGGCGACACCGGCACCGGTGACGCCCGCGCCGATCACCACCACATCGACCTCGGGGTGATCGCCGAGGGCGGTCAGGTCGGCGGTGCGGCGGGCGGCGTCGAGGGCGGGGTGGGAATCAGGAGTCATCACAGTCCTTGTCGCGTGGCGGGGTCAGGTAACCCTCGATCGCCCTCGACAACTCGGCGTCGAACTCCGCACCGGCCAGCAGCGGCGCCACCGTGCCCGCCGACTGCACCGCCGACTGGGCCATGAGCAGCAGCATGGCCGCCATCTGCTCGGCGTCGCCGTCGCGGATGGACCCGTCGTCGTGGCCGAGCCGGATCGCGGTGGCGAACAGCTCGATCAGCGTGCGCTGATTGCGGCCCAGCCTGCCGAACACATAGGTCAGCATGAGGTCGGTGTCGGTGCGGAAGATCTTGGCGAACACCGCGTTCGACCGCACCGCGGCCGCCCCGTCGACGATGCCGCGCACCAGCCGGTCGCGGCCGAGGCCGCTGTCGGGCATGGTCCCGGCGACGATCGTGCGCAGCTCGCGCACGAGCAGTTCGGCGATCAGCGACCCGGTGTCGGGCCAGCGGCGGTAGACCGTCGGCCTGCTGACCCCGGCCCGGCGCGCGACCTCGGTGAGCGTGGTGCGCCGCACCCCGAAATCGACGACGCAGGCCCGGGTGGCATCCAGAATCGCCATGTCGGTGGGCGAGAGCTGCTCGTCAGCGTGGGTCGCGAGGTCGATCATCGTGCTTCACCGCCGGTGGGTTCGACGGCGCCGGGGTGAGGCGCCGTGGTCGAGCTGGAACGCCCAAGGGTATCGAGCGGGCCAGCGGGGTTGCCGCCGTGAAACGGCGGCAGTGACATCCGACAGAGTTCGGACGCCGACTCGAGGACATATCGTTGTGGTTACTGCTTGACATCTTATGTCATTATGTAACGCATGGTCGAGACGCAAGAGGAAAAGTCCGGTCCCGCGACCGCGGCGCCGAGCATGGTGTGGGACGCCTGGGGCGTCCCCGCAGGACACCAGCCCCTGTCCCCGCAGATTCGTGGCCTGCTCGCGCAGGTCTTCGGCATCTCCGGTGAACCGGCGCCGCGGCGTAGCGAGGCCGAGGTGCCGCTGCGCGCGAGCGCGCTCACCGCGGCCGACCGGACCGGTCTGAGCGCCATCGTCGGTGACGAACATCTCACCACCGACGACCTGATCCGGCTGCGGCACGCGGGCGGCAAGAGCACCCCGGATCTGCTGCGCCGCCGGGCATCCGGACCGCAGGATGCCCCCGACGCCGTCGTCTACCCCGCCGACCACGCGCAGGTGCTCGCGCTGCTGCGCTACTGCGCCGAGCGCGCCGTCGCGGTCGTCCCGTTCGGCGGTGGCACCAGCGTCGTCGGCGGGGTCGACCCGGTGCGCGGGCAGTTCGGCTCGGTCGTCGCGATCGACCTGCGCAGGCTCGACACCCTCACCGACGTGGACCCCGTCGCGGGCACCGCGACCCTGGGCGCCGGGCTCACCGGTCCGCAGGCCGAGCAGCTGCTGGCCCGGCACGGACTCTCGCTGGGGCACTTCCCGCAGAGCTTCGAGTTCGCGAGCATCGGCGGGTTCGCCGCGACCCGCTCCTCCGGGCAGGCGTCGGCCGGTTACGGCCGCTTCGACGACATGGTCCAGCGCCTCCTCGTCGCGACCCCGCAGGGCGCCCTCGACCTGGGCCGCGCCCCCGCCTCGGCGGCCGGACCGGACCTGCGGGAGCTGTTCGTCGGCTCCGAGGGCACCCTCGGCATCATCACCTCGGTCACCCTGCGGGTGCACCCGGTGCCCGTGACCACCGCCTATCAGGCCTGGTCGTTCCCCGATTTCGGCACCGGCGCCGCGGCCCTGCGCGCCGTGGTGCAGGCCGGTGCGGCCCCGACGGTGCTGCGCCTGTCCGACGAGGCCGAGACCGGCCTGAACCTGGCCCGCTCGAGCGATGTCGGTGGCACGCCGGTGGCGGGCTGCCTGGCCATCACCACCTACGAGGGCACCGAAGCCCACGTCGCAGCCCGCTCGCGCGAGGCCGCCGACCTGCTCACCGCCGCCGGTGGCACCGCGCTCGGCGAGGCGGCCGCCGAACAGTGGGAGCACGGCCGTTTCGCCGCGCCGTACCTGCGTGACGCCCTGCTCGACCTCGGCGTGCTGTGCGAGACCCTCGAGACCGCCACCACCTGGTCGAACCTGGACAACCTCAAGACCAAGGTCACCGGCGCGCTCACCGACGCGCTCGGCGCGCAGGGCACCCCCGCCCTGGTCATGTGCCACATCTCGCACACCTACCCGACCGGCGCCTCGCTGTACTTCACCGTCGTCGCCAAGCAGCTCGACGACCCGCTCGCGCAGTGGGCCGAGGCCAAGCGCGCCGCCGGTGACGCGATCGTCGTCGCCGGCGGCACCATCACCCACCACCACGCCGTCGGCGCCGACCACCGGCCGTGGATGACCGCCGAGGTCGGCGAGCTGGGCGTGCGCGTACTGCGCGCGGTGAAACGCGAACTCGACCCCGCCGGGGTGCTCAATCCTGGAAAGCTGGTCCCGTGAACGAACATTCGGTGCGGCGCGTGCTCGTCGTGACCAATCCGCACTCCGGGATCGGCCGCGGCGAGGGTGTCGCGGGCGCGGTGCTCGACGGCCTGCTCGGCCACGGGGTCGCGGTGACCGAGGTGCGCGAGGACAGCGCCGCCGAATCCGTCGAGCGGGTGCGCGCGGCGGTGTCGTCGGTGAGCGAACGTCCCGACGCGGTGGTCTGCGTCGGCGGCGACGGGCTGATGAACGCGCTGCTGCCCGCGCTCGCGCACAGCAGCGTGCCGCTCGCGCTCGTGCCCGCAGGCACCGGCAACGACCTGGCCAGGGAGCTCGGCATCCCCGTCGACGACCCGCACGCGGCCACCGAGATCGTGCTGCGCGGCCGCTCGCGCGCCATCGACCTGGGCCGCATCGAATCCCTGCACGAGACGCCCACCTGGTTCGCCACCGTCGTCGGCACCGGCTTCGACGCGCGGGTCACCCTGCGCGCCAACCAGATGCGCTACCCGCGCGGGCGGCTGCGCTACACCGTCGCCGCGGCCGCCGAACTGCTGCGCGGCTACACCCTGCCGTTCCGGATCGAGCTGTCCGGCCTCGCACCGGACGCGCTCGACAATCCGCCGGGCACCCACACCGTCGTCGAGGTGGACGCGGTGATGGCCCCGATCGGCAACACCCGTACCTACGGCGGCGGCATGCTCGTGTGTCCCGAGGCGCTCGACGACGACGGCTATCTCGACATCACCGTGGTCGGCGCGGTCTCGCGGCTCGCGATGGCCCGGCTGCTGCCCGCGCTGTCGGCGGGCAAGCGGATCGACCATCCCGCGACCAAGCGCTACCGGGCCCGCCGGATCACCGTCACCGCGCCCGACGGCTACGCCACCGCCGACGGCGAGCCCGCGGGCATGCTGCCGGTCACCGTGCAGGCCATGCCGGGCGCGCTCACGGTCATGGTGCCCTGAGGTCTCGCCGGCGCGTCCGGCTCAGGCCGCGTCGAAGACGATGCGCGTCACGGCGCTGAGCGTCGGCCGGTCGATGATCACCACCGAGCCCCCGGCCAGCGGGGTGGCATCGCCGGTCGCCGGGGCGCCGGTGCGCGCGCCGAGTTCGCGCATCAGCCGTTCCCAGCGGCGGCAGTGGCCACGGAACGCCAGGCCGTTGACCCGGCGTCCCCGGGTCACTTGACCGTGCCTGGCCTGCGGCGCGGGCACATCGATGAGCACCATGTGCAGCTCGCGTCGCCCGTGTGCCGCCCAGCGGGTGATCAGCCTGCGGCTCCAGCCGAAGGTGGCGCAGTCGTGCACGGCGACCGGGCCGTCGGTGCCGCGCAGCGCGTCGCGGATCGCGCGGTAGTGCGCCACGTGCACCAGCGGCCGCCACAGCGCGTACGGCACCGATCCCAGCCGGTGCCGGAGCCGGTTGCGGGAATGGTGGGAGTCGAGCACCAGCGCGCCCGCCGCCGAACGCACCGGGCCCTCGGCGTCCGGACCGGCCGCGAAGAAGCGGTGGAGCGCGGTGGATTTGCCCGCGCCGGGCACCCCGGCGAAGACGAGCACGCTGGCGGCGGGGTAGCGCAGCTCGTCGACCTCGCCCGCCCGGAGATCGAGGAGGGCCACCGGGGCGACGGTGCGGGACGGCTGGTGCCGCGACGCCGGAGCGGCGGCGGAATCGAGCGGAGGTGTCACCCTCTCCAGGTTCCGCTGAAACGGACAATTCGGCAATCGGGGACGACCCTGAATTTTCGCCGGAGGAGGTTGTCCGCCAACACTTTCCGCGTGTCGCACGGTGCGTCGATGGGACGAATCCCAACACCGCGCCGGGAAACTGAGAATTGCCTATGGATTCGGCTTACGGTGTCGAAACGTCGGTAGGGTCGACAGCAGTAGACGGAATCTTCGGTGTCCCTCATCCACCGAAGGTTCCGTCTCTGTTTTTGGAGCGCTGGCGCGCTCGAGTTCGCGCCCTTTGGGCGGTCCCGTCGATCAGGCACCGTGGCTTGCTCCTTCGTCGCGTACGCCACGGC